>JAOFNL010000051.1 GCA_028041985.1 Psychromonas sp.
GTTTTTGGCGCTATTTTCTACTTTATGATCTACCGTCCTCAAGCTCGTCGTGCTAAAGAGCAAAGAAGTTTAATGGAAAGTATCAGTAAAAATGATGAAGTATTAACAACAGGTGGTTTGATTGGCCGTGTTACTAAAATCAGCGAAGAAAATGAATACGTTCAAATAGAGTTAAATGAAAACAATGTAATTGTTATCAAAAAAGACTTTATTACAGCAGTGCTACCTAAAGGTACACTTAAATCTATCTAAATAAATAAGGCAGGTTACCCTGCCTTTTTATTGCCTTTAGCGTTAAATAAAGGACATTATTGTGTTAAATAAATATCCCCTTTGGAAGTATTTACTACTAGGGTTCATCGTTTTATTGACTTTAGTTTATGCAGCCCCAAACCTTTATGGTGAAGATCCTGCTGTACAAGTTTCAGCCACTCGTGGCGCTAAGGTTGAGCTTTCTACTTTAGATAAAGTACAAGATATTCTTAAACAAGCTGATATTACGCCTAAATCAACTATCTTAGAAAATGGCCAAGTATTAATTAGATTAGCGTCTAGTGAAGACCAATTAGTTGCACGTGAAGTGATCAGTGAACAAATTGGTGATGGCTTTGTCACTGCACTGAATTTAGCTCCTTCTACACCTGATTGGTTAGCTGCCATTGGTGGGCAACCGCTTAAATTAGGTCTTGATCTTCGTGGTGGAGTTCATTTCTTAATGGAAGTGGATATGGATGAAGCGATCAGCAACGAACAAGAGCAGATGGTTCAAGACTTACGTTCGGAATTACGCGAGCAAAAAATTCGTTTTCGTGGTATCGAAAAAGCACCGTCTGAAACAGGTGTGATTCTTCGATTTACTTCTCAAAGTATCCTAGACAGCGCGGTTGATTATTTAGAGCCTATTAATCCTGGTTACCTATTTGACGAAAAAGAAAATGGCGGTGTCTTTTATTTAACTATTTCAATGTCTGATGAAAAGCTACAGGCAGCAAAAGAAGATGCCTTACAACAAAACTTAAGCATTTTACGTAATCGTGTTAATGAATTAGGTGTTGCTGAACCTTTAGTACAACGTCAAGGTATTGACCGTATTGTGGTTGAGTTACCAGGTATTCAAGATACTGCGCGAGCGAAAGAAATACTAGGTGCAACGGCAACATTAGAGTTTCATCCTGTTGATTCTGATACTGATGTGTCGGATGCGTTAGCTGGACGTGTACCTGCTTCTTCTGCTGTTTATCAAGAAAGAAATGGTCGTCCTGTTGTGGTTAAGAAAAAAATCATCTTAACGGGTAACCATATTGTTGATGCGCAATCGAGTGCTGATGAATATGGACGTGCACAAGTTAATATTTCTTTAGATTCAAAAGGTGGCAGTAAAATGTCGCGCTTTACTAAAGATAATATTGGTAAACCAATGGCAACTCTGTTTATTGAATATTTACCAACGGGTAAAAAGAAAGCAAACGGAAAATCTGAAACAGAAAAACGTATTGAAGTGGCTAACGTTGCAACTATTCAAGCGCAGTTAGGTCGTAGCTTCCGTATTACTGGTTTAGATAATACCGCTGAAGCGCATAACTTAGCTTTGTTATTACGAGCAGGTGCGTTAACAGCACCGATTCAAATTGTTGAAGAGCGTACAATCGGTCCAAGCTTAGGTCAGCAAAATATTGATAATGGTGTTAAAGCAATGGTTTATGGTTTGCTTGCTGTTGTGCTATTTATGTTTGTTTATTACCGTAAATTTGGTGCGGTTGCAAATACTGCATTGATCTTAAATATCGTGATGATTGTTGGATTAATGTCGATGATCCCAGGTGCTACGTTAACGCTACCAGGTATTGCCGGTATCGTTTTAACTATCGGTATGGCAGTTGATGCTAACGTGCTTATTTTTGAACGTATACGTGAAGAGCTTATAGCAGGGAAATCGATTCAACGCGCGATCAATGAAGGTTATGCAAATGCATTATCAACGATTGCCGATGCGAATATCACTACATTTATTACTGCTGTTATCTTATTTGCAGTGGGTACAGGTCCAGTTAAAGGGTTTGCTGTCACACTTGCGATTGGTATTTTAACTTCAATGTTTACTGCTATCTTCGGCACACGTGCAATTGTTAATGCACTGTGGGGTGGACGTAATGACATTAAAAAACTTTCAATATAAGCAGGATTAACTATGTTTGAATTAATCAAATCGAAGCAAACTATTAGCTTCATGAAATATGCAAAACCTGCCACTTGGTTATCTGCAATATTAATTGTGATCTCTATTGCTTCGTTAAGTACTCAATGGCTTAACTGGGGATTAGATTTTACAGGGGGAACATTGATCGAAGTTGGATTTGAGCAACCTGCAAATTTGACGGATGTTCGTGTCACGCTGACAGAAGCGAATTTTCCTGATGCTATCGTGCAACATTTTGGTAGTAGCCATGAAGTGATGGTGCGTTTAGCTCCACGTGAGGGTGTTAAAGGTGTCGTCATTGGTAACCAAGTACTCAATGCATTAACTGCAGCCGATTTCGGCAATGTTGAAATGCGCCGAATTGAATTTGTAGGACCAAACGTGGGTGATGAACTAGCTGAAAATGGTGGTTTAGCTATCATTATCGCTTTAGTTTGTATCATGTTATATGTAAGCGTTCGTTTTGAATGGCGTTTAGCATTAGGGTCTGTTTTAGCACTTGCACACGATATTATTATTACATTAGGTGCTTTTTCACTGTTTCAAATTGAGTTTGATTTGACAGTACTGGCTGCATTATTGGCGGTTGTTGGTTATTCCTTGAATGATACTATTGTTGTATTTGACCGAATTCGTGAAAACTTCCGCTTAATGGTCACAGCGGCACCTGAAGAGATTGTGGATGTATCGTTAACACAAACACTAAGTAGAACCATTATTACCTCTGGAACTACGGTATTCGTTTTGGTGTCTCTGTTTGTTGTTGGTGGCGCCTTGATTCATGGATTTGCAACTGCGCTACTAATTGGTGTTGGCGTAGGTACTTATTCATCTATCTATGTGGCAAGTGCTCTAGCAATTAAATTAGGTATCTCGCGTGAGCATATGATCCCTGAAGTGGTTGAAAAAGAAGGTGCGGATCAAGATCCTTTGATGTAACTTGTCTCAATACTTTAATTGAGTATAAAGCACTGCATTGCAGTGCTTTTTTTATCCTTAAATTAAAAAGTAATTGAACGTTTACGCTGATGTATTGACTACCTATACAGATACATTTTTGATTCTTTTTTTCTACTAATCGTTACTTAATTGGATAATATAATTGCTAAAACTTTACATTATCAGAGATATAGTACACTCTTGAAATTCTTGCTGATAAGGGTTTATAAATGCAATTATCTTTTAAAAAATTAGTATTCGTGCTTTCTTTTACTACATTGACTGCTTGTTCTAGTCTTCATCAAACCGATAACACCGAATCTGAAATGTCTGCCTTGCCTCTGGCTGTGCCTTTACAAGTCTCTTATCAAGATGAAGTTAATTTATTACGAATTAATCAATTGATTGCAGATAAAGAAAAAGTCGACGATAAACAACGTGCCGCATTATTGTTTGAACGTGGATTGATTTATAACAGAATGGGGTTAAGTGCGCACAGTCGTTATGATTTTACGCAGTCTATCTTTTTAGATCCTAGCTTTGCGGAACCGTATAATTCATTAGGTGTATATTTACTAATGAGTGGCTCTTACGATGAAGCATTTGATGCATTTGATTCTGCGATTGAATTATCTGATGCTATGCAATACAGCTACCTTAACCGTGCAATTGGTTTAGCAATGGTGGGAAGATACGATAATGCTCAAGAAGACATAGAGCATTTTTATGCTTTAGATACAACGGATCCCTACCGTCTGTTATGGCGTTATAGAATCAATTTTGATGTAGATCCAACATTAGCACTAGAACAATTAAAATCAGCAGTACCACCGTCTGAGAATGCTGATTTTGCATGGACAATTATTGATGTGATGAATGGTGAGCTGTCTGAGAAGGTATTCTTTGATAATATCTCCAATGGTATTAGCACCAACGAAGAACTTGCACAGCGCTTGTGTGAAGGCTATTACTATTTAGCGCATTGGCATATTAATAATGGTGACTTGCCTAAAGGGATTTATTATTTGAAATTGAGTCTTGCGGCTAATGTGAAAGATTTTATTGAGTATAAGTATGCTTTGCTTGATTTAAATAACATTCAATACAAATTGCAGCAAAAAGCCGAAAAAGAGGCTGAAGTAAAGTAATAACAAACATAAGCATTAGCGTTATCTAGGTAATAGATAACACTAATGCTGTATTTTATTTTAGCTATTTTCGAAATTACTTACCCAACGTCGATTTAAAGTCTTGATAATTAAACTCATTTAGCACTTCAATATGTCCATCTACTTTTTCAAAATAAATGCTTGGCATTTTCAAGCCATTAAACCAATTGAGCTTAACCATCGTATATCCGCCACTATCTAATATATGCAGTTTTTGCCCAATTTGTAATGGTTGTTTAAACTGTGTTTCGCAGAATTGATCTCCGGCTAAACAAGAGCAAGAACCAATTATATAATGATGCTCACCATCTGCAGACGCTTCTTTTATCGATGCAGGCTCTTTATAAATGAGCGTGTCTAAACGGTGCGCTTCGGTTGCACTATCTACAATCGCCGTTTTTTTATCATTTTCAACAATATCAATCACTGTGACGACTAAATCTGTTGTGCGTGTAATAATGGCTTCACCTGGTTCTAAATACACCTGTAAATCATATTTATCAGCGAAGGCTTTGAGCGCGAGACCCAGTTTTTCAATAGGGTAGCCAGGGTAGGTAAAAAATATACCGCCACCTAAACTTAGCCATTTAAGTTTATTGAGGTACTGACTAAAAGTATTTGATATATGATTTAGTACGCTGATAAAGGCATCAACATCTTTATTTTCACAATTCATATGAAACATAAAGCCTTCTACTTTATCTAATATCGTTAAATCCAACAGGGCTTGTTTCACACCTAACCTTGAATAAGCACGAGCTGGATCTGCTAAATCTTGTCCTGCAACACTCATCTCAGGGTTAATTCGTAAACCGAGCGAAGCGCTGTCTTTGCAATTATCATAATGAGCATCAAGCTGAGAAAGTGAATTGAAGATTATTTTATCTGAAAGTGGTTTTACGGCTTCAATATCGGCATGAGAATAGCCAACACTGTAGGCATGGGTTTCACCCCCGAAGGTTTCATAACCTAATTTAACTTCGTAAGGGCCTGAGCTAGTTGTTCCATCTAAATAGGGTTTTATTGTTTCAAAGGTTTTCCAAGTAGAAAAACATTTGAGTGCGAGTACCAATTTAGCCCCTGAAATTTCTTTAAGTTGTTTAGCCTTTTCTAGATTATTAATTAAAGCTTGCTCGTTGATCATGAAGTAGGGGGTATTTAAATTTTCTTTTTGTAACATGGTTAGTTTCTCGCAAATACTTTTTTGTAAACACTTTCTTGTAAACAATAAAGGCGAAGTGATTAGCTTCGCCTTTGTCAATTAGATTAAAGCAAATAATTACTCAGCTTCAAGTTCCATCACTTCCCAGCTAAGTCCAATTTTAGGCATTAACTCTAAGAATGAATCAGGATTTAATTGTTCAACATTGTATAGTCCCTCGTCACTCCATTTGCCTTGGAAATAAAGTAATGCGGCAGTAATGGCTGGAACACCTGTTGTATATGAAATTGCTTGATGCTCAACTTCAATATATGACTCTTTATGGTCACAGATATTGTAGATAAAGATACTTTTAGCAACACCATCTTTCTTACCGCGTAACCAAGTACCAATACAGGTTTTACCTGTGTAACCTGGTGCTAGTGAGGTTGGGTCTGGTAAAATTGCTTTTAAGACTTTTAGTGGCTCGACAGTAATGCCATCGCACGTTGTAATTGGGTCTGGGCTTAATAAGCCAATAGTGCGCATAACATTAAAGAAATTCAAGTAATTATCTGAAAAGCCCATCCAAAATTCAATGCGTTTAGCAGGAATAAATTCAACTAGAGAACGAACTTCATCATGCGCCATTGAGTAAACTTTTTGTTTACCAACCACAGGGAAGTCAAATTCCATCATTCGGCTATGACAAGGTATTTGATTCCACTCGCCATTTTCGTAATAGAATGAGTCACCTTGGATTTCTAACATATTGGTTTCAGGGTCAAAATTAGTCGCAAATTTTTTCCCATGATCGCCGGCATTAACATCCATAACATCGATACTGTCGATTTCATCGAATAGATGTTTATGAGCGTAAGCAGCAAAAACACTTACCACACCTGGATCAAATCCCGCACCTAAAATACCTGTAATGCCAGCTGCTTTAAAACGATCAGCAAATGCCCATTGTGGATCATAAGCTTCAGGTACTTGCTCACCAGGGCTGCATAAATCTGTTGCCACTGATGTATCTAAATAAGCAGTTTTTGTTTGTACACAAGCTTCCATTATTGCAACGTTAACCCATGGCGGGCCAGCATTAATGACTAATTTTGGTTGTACTTGATTGATTAAATTGATCAGGGCTGGAACATCATCGGCATTGATTGTGATTGCATTGATGGATTTAGTTGTGTCTTTAAGATTATTACGATCTTTGATCGAGGCGATGATTCTTTCACACTTGGAAACGGTGCGTGAAGCAATCGTAATATCACCAAACACATCATTATTTTGTGCACACTTGTGTGCAATTACCCACCCGACGCCACCAGCGCCAATTTGTAGAACAGACATTATGAGCCCCTATATTTTTTAGTACTTAATATTCTAATGCTTATTTTTTAGCTAACGACTACTTCAGTTGATATCAGTTAGTGTTAGTAATCCCAGTCATATTTTGCTCGTATTATCGTTTAGGCAGGCGCTAACCTGCCTAATCAGATTATGTAAACGATAGACTTATGTCTATTTGTTATTAATTAACGTTATCGCAGATTGTTCAATTTTAGCTAAAAGCGAATCGAAATCTGCAATTGTTAAGCATGGACTTAATAGTGTAAATTTAAGTGCTAAACGTCCGTTCACTTTTGTTTCTGCAATGACTGCTTCACCCTTGGTCAGCATGTGTAAACGTAACTGCTGATGTAACTGATTAAACTCGGCATCAGTTAAATTACCTTGTAATGACGGTGCTAAACGAAATAAAACCGTTGATAAAAGCGGTGTACAGCATAAATCGAAATGTTGGTTTTCCTCTATCTTACTAGCGACTTCTTGTGTCAGCGATAACAGGTAGTCATAAAATTCACCTAACTGCTTTTCACCTACCGCTTTAAGTGTCATGAACATTTTTAATGCGTCAAAACGTTTTGTCGTTGCAATACTTTTATCAACTAAATTAGGTAATTCATCACCTTCTCTGTTTAGATAATCTGCATGATGAAGCAACGTATTGAAGTTTGCTTTGTTTTTGATTAGTAGGGCGCCACAACTTATTGTTTGATAAAATAGTTTGTGAAAGTCTACACTCACAGAATCAGCTGATTCTATACCTTTAAGGCGTGATTTATGTTGTTGGCTTAATTGCAATGCTGCACCATAAGCGCCATCAACATGGGACCAACAACCTGCGTTACGCGCAATATCAACAACCGCTTGGATATCATCAATCGCACCATGATCTGTTGTTCCCGCCATTGCTACCACTGCAAAAGGTAATAAACCTTGTGCTTTTAATGCGTCAACAGTGAGTTGTAGATCCTGTACATCGATTTGGCCTTGAACATTGGTCTTTACTAATACAACACTACGTTCACCAAGGCCCATTAAAGACGCTGATTTTTGCACCGTAAAATGACTTTTATCTGAACAGATGATACGCATTTTTTGTGCATATTCTGGCAAGCCATCTTGTTGGACATCATGTAGAGACTGGTTGAATGCAAACCAATCACGTGCAAGTAATAATCCCATTAAATTACTTTGTGTTCCACCGCTGGTGAATACACCGTCAGAACGTTCACCTAATTCATAGGTTTTACATAACCAGTCAATCATTTGTTGTTCAACAAAGGTCGCTGCTGGTGATTGATCCCATGAATCCATTGACTGATTTAAAGCTGCAATAAAATGTTCTGCGACAATCGATGCGATTAACGGCGGTGTATGCAAATGCGCAATCGTATGTGGATGCTGTACTAACAAAGAGTTTTTAGCGATCAATTCATTCGTGCTATTAATGACCTCTTTTAAAGAAGCTGATTGCGAAAAATCTACATCATTAATTTGTTTTTTTAATAAAGCAGGTGCAAGACCAGAATACGGCTTATCTGCATTTTTAAATAAACTGTTAATCGCATTTTGTGTTTGTTGTGTCGCTTCCTCAAATGCTTGGTTTTCACCAAGCTGAGCAAAGTAATGTGACCAGTTATTATGTTGGCTCATTATTTAACATCCATTGAAGTTGCTTTCTCGAGAGCTTTTCTCATTGTTTCGATCACAAAATCAATTTGTGTTTCACTAATGATTAATGGTGGTAAAAAGCGTAATACAGCGCCACGACGTCCACCTTTCTCTATTATTAAACCTAGTTCTAGTGCTGCACGTTGAATCGCAATAGCTAGTGCAGGATCGGCTTCTGCTTGACCTAGTGAATTTAATTCACCTGGTTTAACCATTTCAATACCTGTCATTAAACCACGACCACGGACTTCACCGATATGCGGAAAATCAGTTTGAATTTTACGTAATCCTTCACGTAGTTGTTCACCACGAGCTTGTGCGTTTTGTGCAAGGTTATCACGTTGGATAATTTCTAAGGTTTTTGCACCACTTGCCATGGCTAATTGATTACCACGGAAAGTCCCTGTGTGCTCTCCTGCATTCCAACAATCAAATTTTTCGTGGAATAGGATAATCGACATTGGCATGCCACCACCAATCGCTTTTGATAAGATAAGTACGTCAGGTTCAACACCTGATTCTTCGAATGCAAAATGATCACCACTACGACCAATACCACATTGGATTTCATCAAATATTAATAAGATGCCATGTTCTGTTGTGATACGACGTAATTCTTGCAACCATTTTTTCGGTGCAGGTAATACGCCGCCTTCCCCTTGAATTGGCTCAACAATAATTGCTGCTGGTTTAGTTATTCCTGATTCATCATCGCATAAAACAGATTCAAGATAACGGATGCTTTGTGCTGCACCTTCATCGCCACCTAAACCAAATTTACAACGGAAGTTGTAAGGAAATGGCATAAAGTGCACGTCAGACATTAAACCAGTACGGCGACTTTTAGAACTGAGGTTACCGGTTAAAGATAAAGAACCGTTTGTCATTCCATGGTAAGCACCGTGGAAAGAGACCATGGTATTACGTTTAGTGTATAACTTCGCTAACTTGATTGATGCTTCTACTGCATCTGCGCCAGAGGGGCCACAAAATTGAATACGTGCAGTTTTAGCGAAATTAGCCGGTAAGAACTGCATTACCGCTTTAATAAAAGCATCTTTACTTGGCGTTGTAATATCTAAAGTCTGGTAAGGTACGCCAGCATTAATTTGATTAATTAAAACTTGGTTAATTTCACTGTGGTTGTAACCTAATGGTAATGCACCAGCTCCTGCTAGGCAGTCTAGATATATTTGTCCTTTAGTATCTTCCACAATCACACCGCGAGTACTTTTAATCGCAATTGGTAAACGTCGCGGATATGAACGAACTTCAGATTCATAATGTTCTTGACTTAATAACATTGCTTCAGGTGTTAAGTCATAGGCAGTTGTAACATTTGGAACTTCTAGTTCGTTTGTTAATTTGCACTCCGGTGCTAAATTTAGGACGTTTTGCATTTTATGCTCCGTTCAATTGGAAAAATAAATTGGAAAAATAAAGTACGAAAATCAGTTTATCTGATGACAAACGGATTGAGTAAATAAGGTACTGTAATGATTTAAATTACAAGCATCAAATGAACTAAAGTAGGCTGAGTATAAATCTCAAGGTTCTACTGTATGTTCTCGATATTGTAATAAAGATTGTTTCTGCGGTGTCAAATAACGACTTAGAGGTTTAGATGAGTCAATGTAAGTGTCTTGCATTGTTTAAGCCTCCATTAGTAGTTAGTCATTATTAGAATTAAAAGGGTAAATTAGAAAACGCGCGCATTTTATCACCGATCTGACACAGTGCAAGCTTAAAAATTCGTTTATTTTTAATTAATTCTACTCTTTTATTTATTTAGTTGATTTTATGTTTTTTATTGCAGGTTGTATGAAAAATAATCGTTATTGAAGGGGGAATTATTCGTATTTGTTTTTGAATACATAAGAGTCTGTTAATTAAATAACAGACTCTCAATATTGAGTGAGCTAATAATCAACCACGTACGACCATTACTCGAAACTTTCTGCCTTTGAGTTTACCTTCACTGAGCTTTGTAAATGCAACTTTTAATAGGTCTCGTTCAACTGCGACATAAGACCAATTATCTGCAACATAGATTTTGCCTACCTGCTGACCTGTAATGCCATCATTTCCAGTTAACGCACCTACAATATCTCCAGGGCGGATCTTTTGCTTTTTACCACCTTCGATGCGTATTGTGATCATTTCTGATTTTGGTGGTGTTAACTCTAATAAATTTTCATCGGGTAGAGGAGACGCATTGATATTGCGATCTAATATATCTTCTAATAATTTGATACGATGATCGTCTTTATGGCTATAGAATGTAAATGCTAATCCTTTACTTCCTGCTCTGCCCGTACGACCGATGCGGTGCACATGTACTTCTTGATCATGAGCAACATGAAAGTTAAATACAGCACTTAAATTATCGATATCTAAACCACGCGCTGCAACATCTGTCGCGACTAAAATCCTTGCGCTTTTATTTGCAAAACGAATAAGGGCTTGATCACGATCTTTTTGTTCTAAATCACCATGGAGTGCAATCGCGCTGTAACCGCGATTTGCTAATTCATCTGCAACTTCTTGCACTTCACGTTTAGTGTTACAAAATACAACACTTGATTCTGGCTGATGTTTATTAAGTAATAAACGTAATGCAATCATTCTATCTTGATGATTTTTCACCTGATAAAAAGTTTGTTCAATTACGTTGTTGTCATGTGTGGATGTTACCGTGACTTGTTTTGGTGAATTCATGATGCGTTGTGCAATTTTTTGAATTTGCTCAGGATAAGTTGCACTAAATAATAATGTTTGACGCTGTTTAGGGCTGTGCTCAATGATTGCATCGATCGCATCTTGAAAACCCATTTCTAACATACGGTCAGCTTCATCAAGCACTAATGTGTTTACATGTTGTAAGTCTAATGAACCTCTATTCAAATGATCTTGAATACGGCCTGGTGTACCGACAATAATATGTGCGCCATGTTCAAGAGAGCCTGCTTGAGGGCCAAGTGGAATTCCACCGCATAAGGTTAATACTTTTATATTATGGATTGAACGAGCTAATTTTCTGATATCAGTTGCAACTTGATCAGCAAGTTCTCGAGTAGGGCAGACGACCAAAGATTGAATGCGAAACTGTTGCACATTTAAATTATGTAAAAGACCTAAAGTAAAAGCGGCGGTTTTACCTGAGCCTGTTTTTCCCTGTGCAATAACATCTTCTCCATTTAAAATTAATGGCAAAGATTGCGCCTGTATTTCAGTCATTTTTTTGTAATCTAATGAATCTAAATTACTTAATAGGCTTTCAGATAATGGCAACGATGCAAAAGAGGTTTCACTCACGATAATAGCTTCCTAATAGGGTATTAATAATGTTCGCTACCATAACAGGTTGTTGCATTGGTCACAAAAGATTGTTGAGTTTATCCTAGTTTTAAAATGTTGAACGGTGAAATTATTAGCCATTCAAATGGCTGGTGTATTCATTAGATTGTATTAGCTCTGTTGACATGGTCATTAATAGATGGACTTGATTATTCGCCCATCTATTACTGTATTCCGAGACTATCTTAACGTGCTTAATCTACTGCTTCCACAGTTAGCATACCCACATCCATTTTAATTATTTTAACTTCAGTCCCCACTGCTAGTGCTTGTTTCGATCTAACTTGCCAGTTTATACCTGAATAATGATGGATGATCGTTTGACCTAACTCCAAATCTGCTGCGAGCATAAATTGATGACCTATCATGCCGTTGTCGATTTGTTTTAATTCTACCTTGTTTTGT
>JAOFNL010000052.1 GCA_028041985.1 Psychromonas sp.
AAGTTGCTATATATCAGCTAAATGAGAACAGTAAATAACTGGACGCCCATAACTTTTTGATTGAGTTTACTTATCAAACTATCTTTTAAAGATGGATTTTGCACTTGGAGGTAGTTTGTTATGACTCAATCTCGCCAATCACAAGCTTCTATCTGATACGCCTTAATAGTCAGCTTTCAGCCATACCAAATGCATCGTTAGCTAACGCTTTACATGCACACAAAAGCTATTCTATCGCTTAATTCATTCATTCTTCTGTATCCTGTTCCTATAACGAAGCGATTATAAGTATTTTTAATATGTTAGATTATTGGGCTCATGTTGTTTTTATGATGAAAGTTCATGGCTGCCCAGTTAACCCGTAATCCTGCAGATAATCCTCGGTGTAGCCACATGTTATTTTCCACGTGAGCGCGGTTTATTATTTTAGCTATATAATTGAGTGAATAAACGTCACAATAATATGCAAATAACGATTACAAGGAACTTCCATGTTTATTTTTAAAATACTAACCTATCTCGCCGGAGCAACAACACTAGGCTTGTTTGGTTATTTATACACGGTACTCGATGACAAAGGTGTCATTGACCAAGTTGCCAGAATTCCTGCTGACAGTGTAACTACCTACCATATTGTCGCGGCGATAATTATTGCTTGGTTAATTTTCAGCTTAATTATGAAGGTAATTTCGCGTAGCATTATTATTGTACTACTCGTACTTGCCGTAGGCGCAGAAGGGACTTTTGTCGGCTTGAATATGACGGGCAATATTCAAGTTGACGTGGTTGATCAATTTAAAGAGCAAACTGATGGCTTCATGGATAGTGCAAAAGATTTATTAGACGATTAGTACCCATGTTGCTGTAAGTGCGAATGTTATTCTTGTGTTGGACAAGCCCATTTAAGATTGGTTTACTTATAATAGTTAAATAGCTGGACGCCCATAACTTTTTGATTGAGTCTACTTATCAAACTATCTCTTAAAGATGCTTTTGTTGCACTTCGAGATAGTTAGTTATGGTTTAATTGAGCTAATCTCAAATCTCGCTTCTACTTACCATAAAATGCTTAATCCCCATCCGATAAGAATGAGTGCAGTTAAAGCGAACATCGTTTTTACTTTATGTTTACTTATTATTTCTTCTGCTTGATTACCTGCATAATAAACGATGATTGCCAGGGCAAAATAACGTATAGAGCGTGCGATAGCAGTGGCGATTATAAATAGTGTCAGCGAGTATTTTGTTGCCCCTGCGGCAAGCATGGCGATTTGAAAAGGGATCGGCACAATGCCTAGAGAAATGACAAACCAAAAACCTTGTTCTTGCATTTTTTGTCTAACACTTTCAAATTGTTCGGCTGTTGAGAATGTATTAATTACCCACTCGCCTATAACATCAAAAAGATAATAGCCAAGTGCATAACCGAATAATGCACCTATGATGCAACCGATTGTCGCCATTAAGGCTATCAACCATAATTTTTCACGGCGAGATTGCATTAATGGGACTAACACTGCCTCTAATGGAATGGGAACAATGGTGGACTCTAAAAAAGAGGCAACAGTGATCCCGCTTAACATGTGTTTAGAGTGTATTATTTTTTGAGTCTTTTCTTTGCTGTCATTTATTAGAGACATCAAAACTCCTTTTGATAAACGAATGTTTTAATGCTGAATATTGAGGGAAGAGGGCCAAGTTATTGACCCTTAATAGACTGAGTAATTATTCAATAAAGAGAAATGCTAAGAGATGGATTTATGAAACTCTTTTTCTGCTTCTTCTTTTGCCATACCATATTTTTCTTGCATCTTGCCTTGGAAAACTTCAAGGCTACCATTTATTTCTTGCAAGTCGTCATTGGTTAACTTACCCCAGTTTTCTTTTAATGTTCCTGATGCTTGTTCCCACTTACCTTTTAGTATGTCTTTATTCATCATATAACTCCTTTGACTAGTTAAAAAAATGCGATACCAATATCGCTCAACGTGCTTACTCTTACTGTTTGATAGTTCAAGTTGCATGCCAAAGGTTAAGTTATTGATTTTTATTGTTAATGTTTTTTTATTAAATAATTGCTTACGAATTTTCTGTAATTATTACATGCCTGATTGTCAGTTTTTCATTGTATTAGAGGGCCACTTCAAAGACTACGTTTTAAAAAGCAGAGGTACAGGCTCAACATTAACTATAAAAGCGTACGTCGACTCCCGACAATGTTTTTTAACACGTAAGCGACACTTTCCATTATCTCCATTCTTTCTTGGTATTTTTTACGTGCCCAGATAACTTCAGGTTGTTTTTCCACTTCATCTTCTAGCTGATCACACATGACTGCTCGGGATCTTTCATCTAGAAAATATTTACGAACTAAATCTAATTCACCAGCATCAAGCCATATACCAGCACAACTTGGGCACTCATCAATCTCAATAATTTGCTGCGGGCTATAATAATGTCTCATCATCACTGTAGTGGTGCATTTAGGGCAGTTGATACGTTCTTTATCATTAGTTTTAGCTGGCGTGAATTTACGAAGGTGTGCGGCTAGCACCTCTCCTTCTTTTTCATGCTTTTCATCAAACTGTTGTAGCTCTAAGTTATCAAAGAAAACACCACCGCTTTGCTCAGAAATTTCGACTTCAATTTTTCCAACTTTTACTGTTTTCAGTAATGTACCTGTTCTTGGGCATTTCACTTTTAAATTCTCCTATAGTTTATGTCATTCAGTATATTTATTGAGCCCCAATTAAAATAGTGATTTAAGTCTTAAAAGTGATGGATGCCCCTATTTAATTTGCTAAAAAATGAGAGGAAAAGCTCACATTGCTTGAATAGGTATCTACCTCTATTAATTTTATAAAGGAGCCGTTCGGCCTTCTTTAAATACAGGTAAATCTGATTGTAAATGACACCAATTTGAACGATATCTCGTATATATTTGAGCGTCAATTTTCACAGGAATAGCATCATTGAAGGTAGCAATAGCTAATTCAATTTCTTCTATCGGCGCATTTTTCACTCTAAAACCTAAACTTGAACCACATTCCTTACAAAAAGTACGAATAGTACCGTTATGAGCTTTATAGTGCTTTAATAAATCATAACCAGAATTCCATACTAAACCCTTAACGCCAACAAGTGTTCCAAAAGCCGCGCCATGGAATTTTTGGCACATAGTGCAATAGCAATTAGCTGCCTTTTCACTAAATCCGTTTACGCTAAAAGTAACGCGATGACATAAACAAGAGCCTTTGTATATAAAGTTCATAAGCTACCTTTAATTGTTAATGCCACGTTAAACGGCAAAAAATGGTTATAAAAATAGACTGTTCATTGGCATTTTTTACGCCCCAAAAAGCCCATAAAAGGAAAAATTATTTTTTAAGTACCTAACAAATATGCTTAAAAATTTATGCGTACTTGAGATGGTCGCTGCACGAAGGCATCGCAATATCCCAAGGTCGAATAAAGTGATCATATACTAATGATGAGAATAGACTAACTGAGCAAAGTTAATTTAATCGAAAAAAGAATGAGCATGATGCCTGCGATTTTATCTATTTTTAGTTTGTGCTGATTAAAGCGCGGTAACAAGCTAGGATGTGAAAGTAATAAAGCCACGCTGCCAAACCAAATGAGGTGCGCTAATACAATAATTAATCCGTAGCTTATTTGCATTATTAATGGCGTTTCCAAAGAGACCACTTGAGTGAAAATACTAATAAAAAATATGGGAGCCTTAGGGTTTAATATGTTGCTTAAAAACCCAAGGCGTAATGCAGCAATATCAGAAATAGCCTCATTTTCAACGCGTTGTCCATTTTCTAATAACTCTCTAGTGGTTAACAGCTGCCAAGCAATATACACAAGATAGGCAGCCCCTAAATATTTAATAATGGAAAATAACCACACAGAATTAGCAATCACAACAGCCAGCCCTGCTATCGAATAACTAGCATGTATGCAAATTGATAAACACACTCCGAAAGTAGTGTATAAGCCCGCCCAACGCCCATTTCGAATACTGGTGCGAGTCACCATCACAAAATCAGCCCCAGGAATAACCGCCATTAGCACGGCGATAATAGTCACAGCAATAATCTCAGTCATGAATGTATTTATTATTGATTCCATCTTTAACCCTCTCCCGCTTAAAAGTTTATTTTTTACACTGCATATATGGTAATTTATGAAGAATTCAAAACAATACTGTTATTTATAAAAGGACTTGTGCCTCATGGACACAAATAAAATTATTCCGTTATTACCCGATATGGCTATTTTTGTTACCGTTGTGGAACAAGGAAACTTTAGTAAGGCAGCTAAAAAACTAGGTGTAACTCCATCGGCGGTGAGCAGGCAAATTAGCCGTTTAGAAAATGCGTTAGGGATAAAATTATTACAACGTACAACACGTCAACTCGCCTTAACTGAGTCAGGTGAAATTACTTTTACATCTTGTAAACAGATGGTAGAAGCCGCTGAACAAGCAATCAGTGCAAGTACATCAACAACTTCAACGGTGAGTGGTTTACTAAGAGTCGCGGCGCCTAAATCATTGGCTAATCAAGTATTAAGACCTCTCTTTGTCGAGTTTTTAAAACAATACCCTGAGATACAATTGCACCTAAAAGTAACAGATAAAGTGTTAGATCCTATCCATGATTCGATTGATTTCTTAATTCATATTAATGAACAACCTATTGAATCAATGGTGAATATTAAACTCGGTAAGGTCGAGCAAACCTTATGCGCCAGCCCTGAATACTTAAAAGCAAACACAACGCCTTTATCTCCAGAAGACTTAAAAGATCATGCCTGCCTCTGTTTAGGAGAGAATGCGACCGATAACCGGTGGAGATTCATCAAACAGAATCATCAATCAACGGTTCAAGTCAGTGGCCCTTATTTAGTGAATCACAGTGAAATGCGCAGAGACGCGATTGAGCAAGGTGTCGGTATTGGTGCCTTACCTGATTATATCGCGAAAAAATCCATTCAATCTGGTCAGTTGATTGCATTATTAGGTGATTGGAAGCTACAAGGTAATTACCAAGGAGATATCTGTTTGCAGTTTGTACAAAGCAAATACATGCCGAATAAGAATCGAGTTTTTATAGATTTTATCAAGCAAAAACTACTTAATATCACTCCATAATGAATCTCAGAGCATAACTTATTGGTTAGAAAAAACTGAATAACCTGAACATATAGCCAGCGACGACCACGCGTTAATGAATACAAAATCTAATTAGAATACGATTTTATGCGGAAAATGAAATATATAAGTCGGAGTATTGTTATTAACGTATAACTTATTAATACTTATAGCTTTAATCCTCCATAACAAAATGAAAAAAGGCGCTAATGCGCCTTTAAAAATATTCATTTCAAAGAAGCATAAATCATTGCTTCCTTAATAAATATTAGTAATTCGAGTTATATGCTTCCCACATTGCTGCACTAAAGGCATCATAAGCACCATACCTTTCACCAAGTCCTTTGCTTTGAACCCAGTTATCAACATAATTGAAGAATGGCGCATGGTTCCAATTACTTTCTACACCAATCATTCTTGCACATAAAGATTCACCCACCCAAGTCGGAGAGTTAACACTGTTATATTTAGTGTCGTCGTCACCCCTTGTACAGTGTCTTATACCATATTCACCTTCACCGTATGTTTGACAGTTTTCAGCAAAACCATGCTCGATTGGATAATCTCGACTAGTCACGTTTAGCATATCAGTATTACCTAATGCTTTACCTGCATAAAGTATTGGTAGAAGTCGACCTGAATTGTGGCCACCATTGGCGATAAAGTAATGACCAACGTTAACCATGCCATAATTATCAATACCAATTTGCACCATGTTTGCTGCAAGTCTAGAGCGTTCTTCTTCAGGCCAATCCAACGTAGATGCTAAACATGCCCCAGCAACTGTACTCGTCAAGTCTCCACCATAACCAGGCATATTTTCTGTCGCATGAACGCCTCGGCTTAAGTATTCAAAAATATGATCAACCCAAGGACGACTTGTTATCGCGATAATGTTGTCTGCGATAGGCGTTTCACTTACTGTCGCTAATCGAGGGATATGGCTTAGCGATAAGTCAGAGAACGTGTAGTTATATGCTTCTTTATCAGGATCTGAATAAGGTGGGCGGAAGTGAGATTCTGACGCGGCATCGGCAGTTACGGTTAATATACCGTGAGCAATTATCCAGCCTGCTCTATTGTTTGTTCCAGAAAATATTGGATCGGTAACTGATGATACAATTGATGTATTTACGGCTGCAGCATATGGGAAATCAAGACGTAAGTTGGCATCGTAAGCTGCTAGACCAATTTCGTAGCCTTGACCTGTATCTGGACCTGCTGCAGGGTTTGCCATACTACCATTTGAGTTCGCATAAGGTTCAGGCGAAACACTGACGACTTGGACAGGGCCTTTAATCCAACAATCCCCTGTAATATAAGCACCTGCATTATGGTTAATACCATCAATAATCCATTCAAATTCATGATGTTGTAGGAATGTTTTTCCGTTAACTTCGCTCACTTCACATTTTTCACCATAAACGGTTGGCGATACTGGATTAGGATTAGTAGGTTCTGTTGTTGGAGTCGTCGGTTCTGTTGGTATCGTTGGTTCAGTAACCTCTACACTGTCACTTTCAGGCCAAACTAGGTTAGCGATATCAATCGTACCTGCATCAGAACTCCATAACGTTAAGTTTGTGATACCAGCACTTTCATCAGTGCCTGTTCTATATGAAGCATCTTTAATTAATTCAACCGTGTTTTCTGAATCGCCGTATTCTGAAATACTAACGGAATAAAGTCGTGAAATAACACTGGTGTCTATGGTTACTTCATACCATACACCTTGAATGTAATCATATTCAATATCTGCTCGATAAGCATTGCCATCGCGCGCGTCTATTTGCCCTGAAGGAGCAAATCTAACACTGGTTAACATGCTATTAAAATCATCAGTAGCTGCTGATGATAAACCAACAAAGCCATCCATACCTGCAGCATTTGCACGCATTAAGAATGTTGTTGTCATCTCATTTTGGATTTTATTTTGGTCAGCGTGTACCCAGTTATTGTTTGATGTGAACTCTGCTTCAATTGGTAGTGAAGAAGTTGGTTCTTCTGTTTCTGAGATTGGCTCTTCTGTTTCTAAGATTGTTCCATCAGAAATTAAGGCTGTATCTAGGCAACCAGCTAACCCAAAAGTAGCTAAAGCAAGAAAAGTAGCGGCTTTAATGTTGATCATATTATTATCCATGTTGTTTTAATGTTATTCATCCTAATGTCCATCAGAATTTAAAATGCAATTAATCTAAATCGCTTGATTTAACTAAAGCACGATTGTAATCGTATTAATATTTTTAAAAGATGATCCCCATATTTCAGAAAATATCAATTTGCTAACATGAGAAACTAATAATTTTTGTGTAAAAACATTATTTTTCATGTAAATAATGAATGCTTTTGAATTGGGTGTCTATTCCTCAAAAGTAATATTAAAGTATTAGGCTGGAGGTTTTTTTTTAATAAAGCATCAACATTTTTCTAAAAATAACGAAAGCGGTTTGAGCTTATATCCCTGATAATCTAGTTTGTGAGGTATTAATAAAAGTAATAAAGTAGTGGGCTGCCATAAACTTTTGATTGAGTCGTTTTAGCAAGCAAAATAGATCAGCTATTTACTGCAATTGGTATAATTATCGAACTATCTTTTAAAGACGCTTCTTGCACTTGTAGTAATTTTTCATGGCTACACATCTCGCCAATCGCAAATTTCCTTATCTGATACGCCTTCTTAGCAAACACATTTCATTATTAGCTAACGCTAACCTTTATCATGCTAATAAAAGCTATTTCATAGCTTGATTTACTCATTTATATGTATTTATCACCAATAACTAAAGCGGTACTAATATTTTTTAATGGAGCTGATTATTGATAGCATGTTATTTTTATAATTAAAGTTATTGGCTGACCAGCATTTATGGTGTTAATTTATTGTTTTATTTAACAATTAAATTTCAATGATCACTGTATTTTCTCTAAAATAGAAAAATTCTACAGCTTAATTATGCTTATCAAGGATTTATATGAAGTATCAATGTATGTGCCTATAAATATACTCCACATAATAATAACGAATACAAAATCTAATTAGAATACGATTTTGTCCGGACAATAAAATATACAAATCGGAGTATTGTTATTAACGTATAACTTATTAATACTTATAGCACTAATCTTCCATATGTTGATTTTGTAAAAACAGATGCCAAGAAGTGGTAAAACTAATTAACCGATCAGCCCAGCTAATTTTCATTTGAGAAAGACCTTTCTCTTATTTTTAAAATGTTGCCTTTGATCTTTTCTGATTTTTCTTATTTAAAGGTAAGCAAATGAAACGCACACTGTTTTCTCTTATTATACTTTTTAATATAGTCGGCTGTAGTAACGATGATGCAGATGCTATTCAAGAGATCGTTGAAGATAGTGTTCAAGAGATTGTTGAAGACAATGTTCAAGAGATCGTTGAAGATAGTGTTCAAGAGATTGTTGAAGACAGTGTTCAAGAGATTGTTGAAGACAGTGTTCAAGAGATTGTTCAAGAGATTGTTGAAGACACTGTTCAAGAGGTCGTTGAAGACAGTGTTCAAGAGGTCGTTGAAGACAATGTTCAAGAGGTCGTTGAAGACAATGTTCAAGAGAACATTGAAGATAATGTAGTTTACACCACTGAATATTTAATTGAAGATGTGACTTATTATCAATGGTTTATTAACTGTGTGACTACCGTAAATTTGATGAATTATGGTTATTGGGCTGATCGAGGGTACGCTTCATTATTACCAGGCGGTAGCAGTACAACTGGATTCAGTTGGGCAGTGGCTGAAGAATCAAGTTTTTGGAGTGAAGAGCCTAGTATTACAAATGAAAAAATCTATTACGCTTCTGCACCTGAATATGGCAATAATATTTCATCAGAATCAATTTACGCCGACGATCTTTCTTGGGAAAGTTATGTAGAATTAATAGATACTTATCAATCTCCTGTAAGTATTGGATGGTCTGGTGAACCTTATGGTGCGCATGCAACATTAGGTGTGGGGTATCGAATTGTTGGAGATATTAAATATTTCCTCATTTATGACACATACACACAAGATGTGGTTGAAGCTGTGTCTTACAACGAATATTCTGAATCCATTACGGGGTATTCTTTGTGGCGTCCCACCAGTTCTCCTACTGAAGCGGTTGCGACTCCTATTCCTGAAATGACCGACTCAGCAATTAGTTTATCAAAAAGAGAGGTCACCTTTTCACCTAGATTGTATCCAGAATTTAGAGCATTTCACGATTATGAATATGCTGATATCAATAATGATGGTTTTAAAGATATTTTGATCGTTAATTCTACAAATTATACATCCTATAAACTTTGGATTTATTATGGGGATGGCAATAATAATTATACTTTAGAGCGAGACTTTACCCCTGACGTGAGTAGCGGCGAAGTGTGGCAAGTCGTTAAAATTTTTGATGTAGACAATGATGGCGATTTAGATGCTGTTGTCACTGGGTATTGGACGGGAGTATATGTATTTAAAAATAATGGTAAAGGCTTAGAAAGCGAGTATACGGACGTTGATAATGAAGGCCGTGGGTTTATCACCTTAGATTACGCCGATATTGATAATGATGGCGATTATGATCTTGCCGCTTCTGTTGCTGAAGGTGTAGTGAGAATTTATTTAAATGATAATGGTACGTTTACTCAATCAAAAGAGTTAAATCTTGGTACACAAAGTTTTAAATTGAAGTTTTCTGATATTAATAATGATGGCAGTATGGATTTAATTGCATCATTAAGAAATGGCACGGTCGCGGTATTTAACAATAATAAAGGCGTTTTTTCAGACTCGCCTGACTTTTTACCAGAAGGGCATGGCGGTATGTCGTTAGATGTGGGTGATATTGATAACGATGGATGGAAAGATATTGTTTCGGTTAATGATGGGCAGCTAATTTTATATAAAAATGTAGAAGGCGTATTTACAGACTCCCCAATTTTGATTGAAAGCCCTTACGGTTACCCTAAAGACATCTCTTTAAATGATTTAAATAGCGACGGATTACCTGAATTATTAGTGGGTAATTTTAAAGGTTATAATTTTATTTTAGAAAATAAAAGTGGCAGCTTTAACGAAAAAGCACTTTGGGCAGCGGATCAAGAAAATCCAAGTTTCACTGTGAATGTATTCGATAATGAAGATGATACTAAGATGATTGTTTTTGGGAAATCAACCGGGGGTACTGTTGAATTTTTTGATACAAGCAAATAAAGGTTTACATACCCGTTTCCATTCAAGGTGCAAAATTCAGCAAGCGCTGAAGTGAAAAGATTCTAGGTAGAAAGAGGAAGATCTAACGGGTTAAATCGACACTTTCTTGGATATACTAGATAGCAATGAATTGTGGGCAACGTTTATTTATCAAACTATCTTTTAAGGTTGCTTTTAGCAGTTGCAGGTAGTTTGTTCTGTTTTAAGCTCGCCAATCATACATAAGTTTTCCTAACTATTATTTTCAGCTTAATAATGCGATCCGCTTAAAAATCTGATCATTCTTACTCGTTACAAAAGAGTATTTCTTTGTCGCATTCAATTGTAATAGTCTGCTATTACTCAATCATACGCCTTGAAATACACTATTTTTCCTTCGCAATGATTGGGCATTTAATTAAGCGGAATGCTATAAAGTGATTGCAACAAGTACAGAACTCTCCAAAATAACAAGGTAAGATACAAACTATTAACATTTTCTTTACGCACCTTGGTAACAACAATGATGAAAAACCAACAGCCTAAGACAACCTCTGCGACTATATCGACCTTTAGCGAGCTTGCTAAGTTGGCAGACTACTCCCTGATGAACACGCTCAATTGCGACCCAGATGCAACGCAAGATGGTGCGGACTATGCGCCACGACAAGTCTTTAGTGGTCATTATGTTCCAGTGAAACCAACGCCAATTAAAGACCCTGAATATATCGCGCACAGTCAGGATTTTTTTGCTGAACTTGGGTTGGCCGACACGCTTGCTCAATCCGCTGATTTTATGCGAATGTTCTCTGGTGATCTCTCTCAAGTGCCAGAGCCAATGCGTAAGGTTGGTTGGGCAACGGGTTATGCACTGTCTATTTACGGGGTGGAATTCATTCATCAGTGCCCGTTTCAAACGGGTAATGGATATGGCGATGGTCGTGCGGTTTCAGTACTGGAAGCGGTGATTAACGGTAAACGTTGGGAGATGCAGTTAAAAGGTGGCGGACGTACTCCCTATTGTCGCGGAGCTGATGGTCGCGCAGTGTTACGCTCTAGTATTCGTGAGTTCTTGGCGCAAGATCATATGCACGCATTGGGCGTTCCTACTTCTCGCTCATTGAGTTTGTACGTTTCAAAAACGGAAAGCGTAGAGCGCAGTTGGTATTCGGAAGGGTCACGCTCAGAGCATCCTGATACCGTTATTTCTGAAGCGGTTGCCATTTCTACTCGTGTTGCTCCATCGTTTATTCGTGTTGGGCAATTGGAGCTTTTTTCTCGTCGTACTCGTGAAGATGACTCGCTTGATGAGCAACGTAAAGCAGTGCAAGAGCTTGAAAAAATAGTACTGCACTTGATTGATCGTGAGTA
>JAOFNL010000053.1 GCA_028041985.1 Psychromonas sp.
ATGTAATTGATATCCGTAGTTTAGGCAAAACTGGTTACTTTACTTATGACCCTGGTTTCCTTGCTACAGCTTCTTGTGACTCAGCAATTACATTTATTGATGGCGACAAAGGCATTTTATTACACCGCGGTTATTCTATTGATGAATTAGCAGAAAAATCAGATTATTTAGAAGTATGTTACTTATTATTAAACGGTCAATTACCAACTGAAGAGCAATTTGTAAAATTCAAGCATATCGTTCTTCACCATACAATGCTTCATGAACAACTAGTTGCATTTTATCGTGGCTTCCGTCGTGATTCACATCCGATGGCTATCATGTGTGGTGTTGTAGGTGCATTGTCTGCCTTCTACCATGACTCTTTAGATGTCAACAATGAATCTTGTCGTGAAATTGCAGCATTCCGTCTAATTTCAAAAATGCCGACATTAGCAGCAATGAGTTACAAATATTCTGTTGGTCAGCCATTCATGGCACCAGATAACACTTTGTCTTATTCTGGTAACTTCTTAAAAATGATGTTTGGTATTCCATGTGAAAACTATGTTGTGAATCCTGTTTTAGAAGATGCAATGGATAAAATATTAATTCTTCATGCTGATCACGAACAAAATGCTTCAACGTCTACAGTACGTTTAGCAGGTTCTTCTGGTGCTAACCCATTTGCTTGTATCGCAGCGGGTATTGCTTCTTTATGGGGTCCTGCTCATGGTGGCGCTAATGAAGCATGTTTAGAAATGTTAGAAGAGATTGGTACAGTTGATCGTATTCCTGAGTTTATTGCTAAAGCGAAAGATAAGAATGACCCATTCCGTCTAATGGGCTTTGGTCATCGTGTATACAAAAACCACGACCCACGTGCAACAGTAATGCGTAAAACATGTCATGAAGTATTAGACGAATTAAAAATCGAAGATCCATTATTAGATGTAGCAATGGAACTAGAGCGTATTGCGCTTGAAGACCCTTACTTCATCGAGAAAAAATTATACCCTAACGTAGATTTCTACTCAGGTATCGTTTTACGTGCAATGGGTATCCCACGCAGTATGTTTACAGTAATTTTTGCTGTATCTCGTACTATTGGTTGGATTTCACATTGGAAAGAAATGTTAGATCAACCAGGTCAAAAGATTGGTCGTCCTCGCCAGTTATATACAGGTGAAGTTAATTTAGATTACCCAGAAAAATAGACTAGCAATAGATTGCACTACTTAGTAGTGCTACACAGTTAGTTTTAAGCCAGTATTTATACTGGCTTTTTTTATTTATTTTTAGAGTGCTTATGCGAAAAATACTCACCGCATTATCTGAAACTGATATCCAATTCCCTAACCCAGAAAAAGCCTTAGATGAACCTGATGGCCTATTAGCGATTGGAGGCGATTTATCCCCATCTAGATTACTTAACGCATATCAACATGCAATTTTTCCATGGTTTTCTGAAGGTGACCCCATATTATGGTGGAGTCCTTCAGAGCGAGCAGTCATTGTTCCACAAAACATTTATATCAGTAAAAGTATGGCTAGGTTTATTCGCCAAACAACACTAACAGTTACCATTAATTACGCTTTTGAAGCAGTGATCAATGCTTGTTCCCTACCAAGGAAAACTCAAGCGGGAACTTGGATCAGTCCTGCAATTAAAAGGGCTTATCAAACATTACATGAATTAGGACATGCACATTCAATCGAGGTGTGGAATGAATCCCAATTAGTTGGTGGCTTATATGGCGTTAACATAGGAGGTGTTTTTTGTGGAGAGTCTATGTTTCATACACAAACAAACGCATCTAAATTCGCATTTATTTCATTATGCCAACACTTCGCTTTAAACAATGGAGGTTTGATTGATTGTCAAATGATGACACCTCATTTACAAAGCTTAGGTGTCAAAGCAAATACAAGAGATGATTTTATAAAACAACTTAAACAATACAAAAGCACAAAACTATTATCTCAATGTTGGGTAAGAAAGAAATTGACACGGTAGGAATTTTAAAAATGTAGCTCCCTTGTACAAGGGAACTACAATAGGTATTTATTTTATGCAGTTATTTTCGTTTTTGCAATTGAGTATTCATTGCTCGTAAAACGGATTTACGTGTAATTAAACCCACATATTTGTCCTCTTCATCATGAACGGGGTATATCTTAGGTTTTTCATGAACCATTTTTTGTGCTAAATCCATTATGCTCAAATTACTGCAAATCACAATGGGTGGAGACATAACATCTTCCACTAAAGCAATATGCTCAGAATAATAACTTGCAGCGATGATTTTACCTAAACAGTCTTGCTCAGATAACCAGCCGATAATGTAACCTGATTCATCAATGACAGGGCCACCAATAAGTTGTGAAGCTAATAACTTTTCTACAGCAGTTTCTAAATTCATATCAGCAGTAAATGAAATACTTTTTCCGCTCATAAATTGTTTTACTTGTAAATTTTCTGTCATTTTAAACTTCCTTTGTTAGAGAATTCAATCTAGCTCTTTTTTATAAGAATGTCGATATTTCAACTAACCAAATGAGTTAGTGTGTTAAAATAATTTTTTAAATGTCATTAGTTAAGGGTTTCGATATGGCTTCATTACAAGAACAATTAATGAATTCAGGCTTAGTTAATAAGCAAAAGGCAAAACAAGCGCAGACTGAAAAGCGTCGTCAAGCCAAACAGAAAAAGAAAAAAGGTACAGTTGTTGTCTCCGATGTACAAATTGCAGTGCAACAAAAAGCTGAATTACAGCGTCAAAAAGATCTGGAGAACAATCAACAAGCCCAAGAGCAACTTGCTATTCGAGCAGCTCACGGTAAGTTGATACAAATGATTGCACAACATTGTGAAAAAGACTACCAAGGAGAATTGGATTATCACTTCACCTACGATAACAAAGTAAAGCGAATTGCAGTAACGAAACCAATTCAACAGGGCTTGATCAAAGGACATTTCGCCATTTGTGTATTAAATGATGAGTTTTATCTAATTAATAAAGAAGCTGCAGAAAAACTACGAGAAATTGACAGTTCAGTATTAGTCGCATTGCATGACCAATCTAAAAATGAATCTCAAAATGTTGAAGATGACCCTTATGCAGAATTTGCAGTACCTGACGATTTAATGTGGTAAGGCTTTCGACGACAGTTTTTAAATAAAAATTGTCGTTTTCTTCATAAAATAAACATTTTTAAATCGCGCGATTCATTTTGAGCATTATGATTTTATATCAGCATACAGACATAGAACAGGTTTATGGATTTTAAGAATTACCAATCTCAGCTCAGAACATTGATTCCACTGCGCAAAGAGCCAGATTTCAATGAACTGATCAATAAAGTATTTTTTGGTGAAAGTACCAGTGATAAATTTCTATTAAAAATGGAGCTTAACCGCTTAGCACAACCCTGTGCTAGGATTATAGATCTACGTGATAAGGTCTCGGAAAAAACCTCTCCGTTTAAATATAAACAACTAGAGCATCACCTCACACCATCTGCTAATACTTCATTAAAAAACGCCATTGAGCTATTTGGTGAATATACTGTCGGCGCTTTTGAAATGGTTCACCAGCATGTTCAAAAAGAAAAGCAACAACAAGCGGTTAAAACCAATGTAAAAAAAGTAGCTAAAAACAACAATAACATCACTGAAAGTATTCAACTTAATAATCACAATAGACGTGCCGCACCACGTATGTTCTTTGTATCTCCTGTCACAATTACACTCGACAGTGGAGAACAACATCAGGCGTCAACGGTTAATATTTCAGTATCCGGATTAAAGTTAAAATTAACAAAAAATCCACGTTGTCTTAACAACAGTTCAATAAGTATCACTTTTGCCGGTTTGTTAAAAGAATATAAAGATGCAGACATCCTACTTAAGAAAATAAATTATCGTTTAATCAAACAAGAAGAGGAAAATAACGCTTTTTATTTTTATTTAAGTCTCGATGTAGACAATGTAGCTTTTATCGATTTTACCCAGTCATTCATACGTAATAATCAATATAAATACAAAATGGATGTACATTATTATTTTCATTTGGCACGTGAAAATGCATTAAAAAACAGCACGTTAAAATCTATCAACACGCTTCCAATATATTTAAATGCAAATGCGCCCTCGCCTATTTTGTTCATGCTTGAAAATGAAGTGAATAAAAAAATAATATCCGATTGGCATTGTAATAAAGTAAATCAACTCACTTTTTTATTCAGTGAATTACGCATCCTTCGATTACTAGAATTTTCAAAGACACAATCAGCAACAACGTTATATAGTTTCACTTATATTAACAACGGAGTTGAATATTTATTGTCTGCCACTGAAGAAGAGTTAAACGTAGATCACCTAAAACAACTTTTTATAGAATACGGTCAAAGCCAGTTAAATTGGCGCCGCTATCACTTAACTCTAGAACCTTATGTGTATCAGGCAAATCAAGAGCATGAAGTCACTGCAATAAAACCCAAGATATTTAATAAAATAACGCATATTGCGACATTAACAGAGTTAACAACAACAGAAATAATTGAAACAGATACACGTCAAGAGAAACAAACATTAAAATTATTAAATAAATTTGTAAATCGTAATAGTGGCAATGAACAAGCTCGAATTTTTAAATTATTTCCAAACGAGCATCGTAAAGAAGAACGCTATAGTTACAGTAGTGCGATTAAATTAACCCAAGATAAAGAGACTATTTCAGGTAAGATAGTCGACTTTTCTTATTCAGGTCTGAAAGTAAAACTAGACCAAGTGACTTCACTAATAAAGCGCAGTATTGTCAAAATTGACTTTATTGAGTTACAAAAACTCTCTCAGCAATATTCATTAATGGGTGTTGAATACCGCGTTATTGGCTCTAGTTCAGGCAATATTTATCACTTACAAGTTGCTTCTCAAGAATGTTTTGTAGCTATTCATAACTTTTTCACGTTGTTAGTAAAAAATAACTCAGCTCATTTTAGTATGATCCCACTGAAAGAAGCAAAACAGCCTGTTACTGCGCGTTTGCACGAAATAGCAGAAAGTTCATTGAACCAAGCTTTGTTCTTTATTAGTTCAGTTAATGGCCGACCTAGGATAAGTTACTCTTCCATTGCCCCAACAGCGGTTTCATTAAATCAATTATTCAGCTTAGACTGTGATAATGATAAACAACATAACTATCAGCCAATTTCCAATAACCACCTATTAGATCGTTTAATATTTACTCCCGTTCGTAATTCACTCAAGGCACCCATCAATTTCGAACAAACGGTATATGTAAAAAAAATTAAAAACAAAAATAATCAATGGTTTCTTAGTAGTTATTTAGATGAAGATTTTTCTTCAGAAGAGAGTAAACGACAGTTCATAAAAGAACACAAAAGTCGTGGTCAATTACAAATTTTACACTATCGATTAAGCACCATAAAAACACCAGATTTGAATGTAGTAAGATCAGAAATAGTCGTTATATCCCGTTATGCCATGCATTTAACTAAACGCATTGAAGAAGAGTTATTAAATGTGAATGGGATGATAGAGATCATCGATAGGACAGATCAAATTTTAAGTGTACTAAATGAAAAATAAGTCTAACAATCATCGCGGCTACAACCACCGCGATGATCTAACGCAATAATTAAACTTGTAATGGTAAGCTTGCCATCAATAAGCACAAAGCCCCTTCTAAATTGAGATGATTTAAAGCGACTGAGGCCTTTTCTTGAACAATAGGTTTTGCATGAATCGCAATACCCATTGATGATGCAGCCATCATTACTAAATCATTAGCGCCATCACCAATTGCGACCGTCTGAGAAATGGGGATATTATATTGTGCTGCAAGTTCCTTTAATGTTCTCGCTTTCACATCGGCATTAACTATTTCACCAGTCACTTGTCCAGTTAACGTATTATCGATAATTTCTAATGTGTTAGCATAAGCCGCATCAAAGCCATGATCATCTTTTAATCGATTAGCAAAATAAGTAAAACCGCCAGATGCAATTGCCACCTTCCAATTAGCTGCTTTCAATCCAGTAATCAAAGGAATTAGTCCTGGCATTAATGGCATATTATCAGCAACTTCTTTAATCAAGCTCTCAGGTGCGCCTTCAAGTTTTCCTACACGCGTACGTAAACTTCCATTAAAGTCCAATTCACCACGCATAGCAGCGGCAGTGACAGCAGAAACTTGTTCACCGACCCCGTATAAACGGGCAATTTCATCAATACATTCAATTTGAATAGTTGTCGAATCCATATCCATTAATACGAGTCCAGGTTCAGAAAAGTCTGGTAATTTAGCCACTAATGCAAAATCACACCCTTGCTCTGTAGAAAATGATTTAATGGCTGCTCTTAGGTTCTCTGTTACTGCATTAACTGAAATACGGATAAAACTTACCGCTTCAACACAACCTAAATTAGATAGTGTTACTTGAGTAATTCCCTGCTTAACAAGTAGCTCAATCAAAGGAGTTAATACACTCGTTGTCAGGTTTTCTCCCATTAACACCAACTCAGATTTAGCAGTAAAGGCCTCTTCTATTTTTGCATTAATGAAAAATAATGGTTGAGTTTTTTTGAACTCTGTCAGTAAATAAGATTTCCATTCCATAATTGAAAGAGAATTGGTAGGGACTTGAAGTGTTTTAGTTGTTTCCACTGTAATATGCCTATGCTATTAATTGCTGTAAAAATTGATCACAAGATAACGATTGCTAATTTATAATGCAAGCGCAGATCAAATAACTAAGGGTTTAAAAAATGGGCAGGAAAAGATTTTGGGCATTTCGAATATTACAAATCTTAGCTATTATTATTTTATTCAGCATAATTACATATCAATTCATTAGCTTACAAAATGAATCAAGTGCAGTTCGATTTCAACAAACTGAAAAATTCTCTTATGCATTGACTAATTTGGCGGCCGCAGAAGCATCACGTTATTTATCACAAAAAAAACACAAAGACCTACAACTATTGATTAATGATTTAACCAACGACCCCATAGTAAGGGATGCCACGATTTATGATCAACTAGGACAAATCATTTATCAATCTAAAACCGCTATACCACTTCCAGTATTGCTAAACTTAGGTAATACCAATAGTAAAGAAGCTGATGGTGTCATCCCTTACATAGCAGAACTGTACAACGAGAAAACTAAGGTAGGCTACATCCGAATCACCTTAGAACAACAACGCATCCTTAGTTTAATCCAAAGCTACCAAGAACGAGGCTTAAACATATTAATTTTATTAATATTACTATCGTTTATTACAGGGTTAATAGTAATGGCTGTCACCTTTAGAAAAGCAGAAATAGCCTATAAACACATAAAAGAAGAAATTCCAAATACCATTGAACAAGCCAAAAAAGATATCAGCCAACTAACACATCGTCGTTAAAATAAACAATTTCGAAGTAATCTCACTCAGAGTGCACAAAAATCAATCAAACAAACTATTCTCGATAAAGTTTGATTGACAGCGTCACCTAGATGCAGCAAAATCACTTCGCTTTCAACAGCTTCTATATAAGATAAGCTCGCTTAACTCAGTTGGTAGAGTGCCGCCATGACATGGCGTAGGTCACTGGTTCAAGTCCAGTAGCGAGCACCATTTTTTTGTTTTACCTCTTCTCTACAAGTCTTTTTATACCTTTAAAACCCCTTTAAACCTTACATTTAAGAGATATCTCAGTCTATTCTCATCTTTTGACGTCTTGTGGAATCTGCGCTTTATAAAGCAAATAAAAAACCAATCAATAATCAAACAGCAAATAAAGCTTTGCAACGAATGGGGTTCAAAGGTAGACAAACATCGCATGGTTTAAGAGCATTAGCGAGTACGACACTGAACGAGCAAGGGTTCGATGTGGACGTCATTGAAGCGGCACTATCACATGTAGACAAAGTAAGAAGCGCTTATAATCGCACTGACTACCTTGAGCGTCGTAAGGTTGTAATGAGCTGGTGGAGTGAGCATATAGAAGAGGCTGCAATCGGAAATCATTTAATATCAGGTTTAAAAACACTAAAAATTGTAGGTGCCTAGAACCCTCGCATATGTAAAATAATTTACTTGTGCTTATTGAGAACTAAATTATAATTTAACTGTGTTTTTATACAGTGATTTATAATGAAATTTATTCCTATAACCGCAAGTGCAGGTATTACAGGCTTTGAAAGCCCAGCAACTGATTATTTACAGTTGCCTTTAAGTTTAGATTCGTTGCTTATTGAGCACCCTAGCGCCACCTTTATTGGTAAAGCCGATGGTAATTCAATGCAAGGCGTGGGTATATTCAGTGGCGACATTCTCATTGTTGACCGTCATATAACAGCCAAAGAATCAGATATTATTGTTGCTAACTTAAATGGTGAGTTTATCTGTAAAATATTAGATATCGCTAACCGTTCATTAGTTTCAGCAAATCCTCAGCACAAAACAATTCCAATTAATGAAGCAGACCAATTCACTATAGAAGGTGTCGTAATTAGATCCATACGCTGTCATCGTCCTTCTCAATTACTGGCTGCGAATATTTAATGTTTGCTTTAGTAGATGCAAATTCATTTTATTGCAGTGCAGAGCAAGTATTCAGACCAGAATGGCGAGGCAAACCTCTTATTGTCTTATCCAATAATGATGGATGTATTGTTGCAGCCAATAAACAAGCAATTGCATTAGGCATTCAAAAATTCCAACCCTATTTTAAAATGAAAACATTGTGCGAACATACGGGCATTATTGTGTGTTCATCTAACTATGAACTGTATGCAGATTTATCTCATAAAATGATGCAAGTAATAGGACGCTTCGCACCCGAACAACATATCTACTCTATTGATGAATCATTCCTAAGCTTTAAGAATACGACACAATCAATACCTGACTTAGTATCTCACGCTCAAGGCATACGCCAGGCAGTTTGGAAAGAAACGCGCTTACCTGTTTGTGTTGGTATTGGGCAAACACTTACCTTAGCAAAGGTAGCCAATCATGTTGCTAAAAAGTGGCCAGGCTTTAATGGTGTGTGTTTATTTAATGATGAAGGTTTTAGGAAGGAAGTATTTGAACAGTTAACGCCTATTGACGTATGGGGTATTGGAAGAAAAACAAATGAAAAATTGAAACAAAATGGCATATTAAACGTTTGGCAATTAAGCCAATTAAATATGCGCTACCTACCAACTGGATTTAATGTTGAATTAGAGCGAACAATTAAAGAGTTAAACGGGCAGCCGTGTAAAATATGGGATGGTGTCAGAGCAGATAAATTGCAAATATTCTCCACAAGAAGCTTAGGTAAACGGATCACTGATATTGCAAGCTTAAACCAAGCTTTAGCTAAACATGGTGCGATTGCAGCAGCTAAAGCGAGAGAGCAAAAGTCATTATGTGGCACACTAATTATTTTCGTGGCCAATAGCCCTTTTGATGAATTTCCCTGTAGCTATAAAATAGTAAAACAGTTTCACACACCGACTAACGATACAACACAAATTAATAAAGTGATTAGTGACAGTATCCACCAGCTTTATCAACCTGGTATTGGGTATTACAAGATAGGCATAGGGCTTTTAAATTTAAGTAATGCAGAGTATAAACAATGGGATATACTTAGCCCTTCAGTGGATAACATTCCGTTAATGAATGTACTAGACAAGATAAATCAACGTTTTGGCCGTGATAGTGCTTTTTTTATTGCTCAAGGTACCGATGAGAAATGGTCAATGCATAGAGAATTACTAACGCCACAATACACCACAAATTGGCATCATATCCCCCCTATTTTGTGTTAAATTTTTAGCTCAGGAAGAAGTCATCTATTTATTTGTAAAGGTCAGTTACTGGTATTTTCAACCTCCCATTCTTTGTAAATGAGAGGTTGAATAGAAAAGAGCCTTAGCATATTCCATTCAATCTTTGATGAATGATAAATCAATGCTCTAACGTCCCCTTAGCGAACTAAAACAGCAACTCGCTTCCGCCCCAAAGCGAGTTAGAAAGCTAAGTCACAAACGCCCCCAATCGCCTTAGAGACCTATAAAATGGTGGCTAAATACTAGTAATGCAAAATGAAAGACCTGACCAACACCTACATTTTCGGCTGGTTGGAACGCAACGGAAAACTCGTCCGACAATATGCGCTTGTTAGGCGCATTTTTACCAGTGATATTTGAGATTAAATCCAGCACCCCACTCGCTGCCATGGTTACTGACTGCATAATCGAAACCACCATTGATCTGCAAGGCGCTGGTGAGATCGCTGCCTAGACCAATACCGGAAATGATGGCATGCTCGCCACGATTCTGACCAACAAAAGACTGTTTGAAATCAGGATCCGCGACAAGCGCTGCATCAATCTCGTGTTCGCTGTTTTTATTCGCGTAAAAGTCATACTCATAGCGGCTAAATGCTAAGGGATAAATGCTCATGGTATCTGACAAGCTAGCAAAACGAGCATTCAGCCCAACGGAAGCAACAATAGCGTGAGTGTCAGCAGAATCAATGATTAGGCTTAGGTTTGGATCACCCGACTCTTGGATAGATTCCTGCGAGTAGTAGATGTAGCTTAGCCCAAGCTCAGGCGACAACGACACCCAATCATTTTCATAGCCCGTTATTGTCCCTTTCACCCCAGCGTAGGCGCTGTGGCTATTAAAGTCTGCTTCGGCAATAGTGCTTGAACTAGAGAGATTCACTTGCCGTTTTGATTCATGATCACTAAACGCATAACCTAAAACGCCGCGCATATCCCAGGCACCAATATTGGCTTGATTAAGATATAAACCTAAGTGGTACGTATCACCGTTGAAGTATTGATCAGCACTGTCGTGCTCATTCATCTTTTGTGTGCCAATAGAGAAATACGCCCCAAGTGCCCGATCACCTGAACGCACAAGGTCTTGACCAATGGTTAGACTAGAAAGCGTGTAGTCAAAATCACCAAGGTCGCCGCTGCCATCAACTTTGCCGTCGGCATAGCTAACGTCCATCCAAAAGCGCTTACCTGTCTGTTGATCCTTAACTTCTTGAGTCACACCGGAGCTAAAACCACCGTTCGCCGCTGCATGGCTCATCACTGTATTCATGACTGAGTCAGAATGCTCTAGAGAAACAGTCATGTACGATGAATAGGGCTCAGCATGAATTGAGTCAAAATGAGAGGCTAGCTGAGCGTTAGTCAGTGTATCCAAGCTTGCCATGATTGAGGCATTGTCACTATTTGCGGCATTGATTAAAAGCTGTGCGGTAGAGAGGTGATTAGCAGAATCTAGATTTGGGTGTACGGCCAGACTGTTTACGGGAAGCTTTGCTGCGCTCAACGTCAAATCCGGTTTGCCATTGGTATTTAGATCGATAACAGTGAAATCGATAAGAGCCGGAATATTGCCCCCCTCAACAACTGTCATGTTCGCAGCACTTGTAAGAGTACCTGTCACGCTAGCGTTCTGTGCTTGTATTACTGTGAAAGCTTTACCGTCCATCTCGCTTGCGGTGTTTGTCCCCGCTTGAGTAACGTTAAGCGACTTTGCGCGTGTTGCATCGATGTCGCCAGAACCGTAAAAAATAGTGCCGTTCTCAGCTGTGCCGTTATCAACATTAATTACTGCATGTAGCTCACCACCAGGCAGAGTATTAAAATACGAGCCCACGGTTAGCGGATTGTCGACGGTTAAACTTG
>JAOFNL010000054.1 GCA_028041985.1 Psychromonas sp.
AATATGATGAGGGCTATCGAGTTCAGCCAATAAACTAGCAGCATTGTAAGGTAAAACTTGATGGCTAGTCGCGCTAGCACTGATTAATAAATCAATATCATTTAACTGTAACTGTGCATCGTCCAAAACAGTTTTTATCGCTTCACAACCCATGAAAACCGCACTTTCTTTACCTGATGCAAAATGACGATGTTCAACGCCATAACGCTTAAAACAAGTACCATGCTTTAAATTAAGTCGGTCATCTAATTCTGTGGCGGTGATTTTATGGTCAGGTAGATAAGTAGCACTTGCTAAAATTTTAAATGGCATTTGATTTTTCTTTGAAAATATAATTGAATATTTAAAAGGTAAGATAATATGTATATTAATATATTTTTAACCTTTTAATGTATAAGATTTCTGCCAAACCACTTAATTCATCAGCTGCAACAGTATAGCAAAACTATACCCGTTATCGTTCAATGTGCTGTGTTAAGTTGTTAGAAAGAATCGATTAAATCAATTGAATCTTTCTCTTTCCACCTAGCGTCTGTTCACTTCAGCGCTTGCTGAATTTTGCACCTTGGATGGTAATGGGCATATATAAAACCTCGTCATACTATTACAAAATTTATCTATCTTATAAACCAAAATTTTCTGGTAAAGTTCTAGGTGACCACATTTTCCACCTATAGAGTGCTTCAACAAAAAAGTAATCACCAAATATCGATCCAACTTCTGGCTCGCCCCACTTTTCAGAACCTTTTAGTAATATGGATTCATAATTTGGGTCATTAGCAAGGTAAACAGGCGTTGCCAAACTACTCAACATAGCTTCAGCATCTGTTAAGTATTGTTCATTTTTTGTTAATTTATATAACTCTATTAATGCAGATGCGACAATAGCAGTTGCTGATGTGTCTCTTGGATTATCTTCATCTAAAGGAGCATCAAAATCAGAAAATGGTACCCAATCATTAGTTTGTTTCTTTGTCGATTCTCTATAATATTGATAAGATTTTTGGGAGCGTTCTAACATCCTATCCAGACCTGTATAACGATAGTACATAGCATACGCATATACTGCCCATGCTTGACCACGCGACCAAGTTGAATCGTCTTTCCAGCCTTGATGTGTACGTTTATTTACTACTTCACCTTCAGCGTTATAACCAACAACATGAAAAGTACTACCATTTTCTCGTATGTTATTAGACCATGTTTTATCTGCATGAGAAATTGCCATTTCGGTATATTCGGGTTTGTCATCATTTTGACCAACCCATAAAATCAATTCCATATTCATCAATTGATCAATATTAACTTCAAAAGGCATAATAGTCGCATTGCTTAAATTTTGTTTCCACGATCTAAAGGCGCCAATTTTTTTATTATAACGTTCATCAACTAACGTTTTCGCTCCAGTAATAAGAACTGATTTATAATCAGCCGTATTTTCATTACCAATAATATAACCAAGCCCAAAGCTATCAAATATTTGAAATCCAGTATCATTATCAGTAGCAATAGCTCTAGACCTTACGCCTTCTGTCCAATATAAAGCTTTTTTCTTCCATTCTCTATCATCAGTGATCGCACTTAAATACCAAAAAATACCTGGGACAAAACCACTACACCATGTTTTAACACCTTTAATTTCCCACTCTCCATCCGTGTCAGTGTAATCTGTAAATAACTCCTGATCATTGTTTAAAGAATTAATAGCAAGATTTTTTGACTTGGATTCAACAAGGTTCATAACACTTGTATATTCTTTAGCTTGTACTGCATCTGAATCGGTTGGTATAAAAGCCAAAGCAGCTAAAATAAATGGAATAGCTGAACCTAATCGAAAATTAATTCGATTAATGGGTGAAGAGAACATAAAGGACCTCGTTAAATATGGGGTATTAAAGTTGTTAAAATTCGATAATTAATAATACCAATCACGTTAATTAATCTATTTTACTTATTAAAATAACTTATTTCTTCGTTGTAAGTTTCGTAAAGGGAATAACCATTTACGAAACTTACGCCTTAAATTAAGCCATTTTTTTTGCATAAAATTTAGATAACTTATTTAATGTAATTTGTATAAATTAAGTACTAGAAGCTTATATATGATTATTTTATATTGGAAAATTGTAAGCAAATAGTAAGACGATTAAAAAACATGGATTACATTACAGTTCTTTAGTGATTATTTAATCATATGAGCTGATATTGCTTAAATCTAGAATGAGATAAGAAATAGCGACAAATTAAGTTATACCATTTCACTTAATTAAATGACCAACTATTGCGAAGTAAAAAGAGTGTAGTTCAAGGCGCATGATTGAGTAATAGCTAGCTATTGCGATTGAATGCAACGCAGAAAAACACTTTTTTAACGAGCAACAATGATCAGGTTGTTAGGCGGAATGGTATTATACCAATCGAAGTAAATAGCTGATCTATTTTACTGGCTACAATAGGTATTATTTAAATATAAAAGAATGAAAACTTCAAATTCGAGGGCGTTAAAAATTCTGTGTCAGGGTAATTCAGTGTATAAAAAGGCCAGAAGTAAAAACTACTGGCCTTTCATTAAATCGTCAACTTACTTGGAGATGGGAAATATTTAAGGCCTTAAATATTTTATAAGGCCTTAAATATAGATTACATCATTTTAACACCATTACACCAACCATCAGGAGCTGATTCAGATTTATTTCTTGAAGCATTTGTTAGATAAACTTTATAAGTGTCTGTCATGCCATTTTTTTCAATTAATGCTTTAATATCTTTAAACTGCTTATCAGCTTTCATGAATCGTACACTATAATCTTTATCGCACCAGTTAGGCTTTTTAAGATCAACATCTAAGGCTGCAAATTCATCCATCATTTTTGCGATTTCTTGTTTAACTTTAGTTTGATCTGTACTAGCTACATTTGCTTTTTCTTTAGTCGTAGTAGATTTTGGCTTTTTATCTGAATTTGCTTTTTTATATGCTGCAATTTCTTTTTCTAACGTTGCATTTTTTTCCTTCAGTGCCAAAAGCTCAAGTTCATTTGATGCCTTGCTCGATTCTTTCGATTTGTATTCGGCTCTAATTTCCGCTTCAATCTCTTTTCTAGAAGGGCCTCGATATCTTTGATTATATTTTTCTCTTAACTCTTCTATTTCTTGATTATATTGAGCTTTTTCACGCTCAAATTCTTTTAACGCTAAATTAAATTCTTCTTCTTGCTCTGATATGTATTTTGTATCTCTAATAACTTTAAGATCCCATTTATCTTGTTTTTCTAATAGATCAACTTTAGCTAATTTAACCTCAGCGCGAAGCTCTTCAAGTTCTTTTTTAGTTAAATCAACTTCTGAAAACTGATTTACTAAAAGCACAACAGCTCCGATTAAAATTAAGAGTACAACCACACCACTAATGATGCTGTCTTTAAGGTTAGCTTTCTTTTTATATTCTGACATTGATGTTCCCTTTTACAATGTAATGAATGCCTATTAAAGGCTTTAAAGTTATTTGCTGTATAGCAAATTATTAAATGTCTAGATTAAATGTTGTTGTATAAAGTATTAAATAAAATACAAGATTTCGATAATGAGAAGATAAAAAGCTTACACTAACATTATGCATTTCTTGTTTAAATAAGTTCAGCATCAAATTACTTTACTGATACTCACTTCTTATTTCAGAAAACTATATTCAACATTGCAAAAACAGCGTAGATTTTAATAGTTTAAACGCATTAAAACAACAAATAGACACATTTAACTTATTATTCAAACATTAAGCATGTTTTCTGAAATTAGTTTGAGCATATTATTAATTTTAATTTCAATCAAAAATTAAATACTCGAACTGTTACCTCTATCTCTAATTAGGTAGAAATTTTCATTTTTGACTATATCAGAAATAAACAGATAAAGCATCGCAACATTTCACCATTTATTATCTCAAATATTGAAATTACTTTAGATTAATTTAATACGACTTTATTTTTTATAATTTTGACGGTAGACATTCTGATAGTCACGTAATGCGTTATGATTTAAAATTGAATCTTCATTATTTAATGTAATAACTCGTTCATAATGTTGGATTAACCTTAATAAGTATTGCTCATGTTCTAATTTATCTTGCCCAAAATAATCGCCAGTAAGCGTTATTTTTTTTCGACTTTGTTGATTCACCAGTAATAACTCATAACCCCGTCTATTTTCAATAATAAGTTGCTCCTCTTTTAAGTTAAAATTAAGTTTGACCAATGTACGGCGAAGTTTGTAAGTATGTAAAACAGGGCAAAGTAAGTAATCTATGTTATATCCAGCATATCGAGTACAGAGACTTTCCAACATTTCAATAATCAAATCGCCTCCTACTCCACTGATTATCACTAGATGCTGAGGTTGTTCGCTATTTTTAGCTTCATTAATATTTTCAATCAGATTTAAATGACAAACATCCTCACAAAAGATTTTCCAATCACTGTTTGATGGTAAATGATGACCATATTTAAGCAATTTAACTTCTAAATCATTCATAATTTCAGGTACTACATCTACAAAATTAACTTGCTTAACTTTTCCTTTCGCTAAAATTTCAAATCCTAATAATCCATGATCACAACAACAATCCCAAACAACTTTATATGGGGCTTTAACCATTTTAGATAATGCTGATAATCGTTTACTTAATTTCATTTTAATTACTTTTTTAATATAAAATTTGAACTAATATTTTGGTTGTTTAATGTCTTTCATAGTTAAGGCAATTCGCTTCCTATCAACATCGATTGAAATGACTTTGACTTTAACAATCTGCCCTACTTTTACCAATTGATGAGGGTCATCCACAAATTTTTCACTAAGCATTGAAATATGAACTAAACCATCTTGATGTACGCCGATATCAATAAAAGCACCAAAATTAGCTACATTAGTTACAACACCTTGTAATTCCATATCAATTTCTAAATCTGTAATTGTTTTAACTGCCTTATGAAATTCTACGGTTATAAACTCCTCTCTAGGATCGCGACGGTTCATAGAAAAAATTGAGATAATCTCACGATAAATCAGTCTCTTACTTTGATCTTCAACGCTATCACTTAAGCATGGCATGATTAACTCCCCGCCCACTTGTGATAAAAGAATTTCATTAATAGAAATATCATTAAAATTCAGTAACCTTTCTGCAAAATCGTATTGTTCAGGATGTAAAATAGTTTCATCAAAAGCATTACTGCCACCATGGACTGTTAAAAAACCAGCAGCCTGTTGAAATGCTTTTGCACCTAATCGAGGTACTTTCATTAACGAATCTCGGGAATTAAATCGCCCATGTTTTGTTCTGTATTCGACAATATTATTGGCAATTCCCGCATTTAATCCAGCAACGTACGCTAGAATACAAGAAGAAGCAGTGTTAAGATCAACACCCACTTTATTTACACACTCTTCAACAACAGCTTGTAACCTCTCTGATAAGAGTGACTGTTGCACATCATGTTGATATAAACCAACTCCTATCGATTTAGCCTCAATTTTAACTAACTCAGAAAGTGGATCTTGTAAACGTCGAGCGATAGATATTGCACCGCGAAGTGTAACGTCTAGATCAGGAAATTCATCAGCAGCTAATTGAGAAGCAGAATAAACGGAAGCACCAGCTTCACTTACAGATATGGTTTGGGCAGATAAATCATTCATTGTTAATAGATCGGCAATTAAGAGCTCACTTTCACGTGAAGCGGTGCCATTACCAATAGCGATTAATTCAACTTTATAATTATTAATGAATTTAGCTATCGTGCGCATTGCTTGATCAGTTTTCAACTGCGGTTGGTGTGGATATATAGTCGCTGTGTCCAATAATTTCCCAGTTTTATCAACAACAGCTAATTTACAACCACTCCTAAATCCTGGGTCTAATCCGAGTGTTACTTTTTCACCTGCAGGTGATGCCATCAACAAAGATGTAAGATTATTGGCAAATTGCTCAATTGCTTCATTGTCTGCTTGATCTTTGAGTTGCACTAAGATGTGTTTTTCAATATTGATAAATAACTTGGTTCGCCATGCAGTATCAATTACCTTACGATGCCATGAGTCATGATCTTCTTTAGCCAAATAAATATTCAAATGTTTAGCTATTAATGTTTGACAATAGCTATATGCTTTTTTATCTTTTTGAAAAGGATCTGCATTAATTTTTAGGCGTAAATACCCTTCTGATTTACCACGCAACATCGCCAAAACTCTATGTGCAGGCAAACGAGTTAGACGAGCAGAAAAATCAAAATAATCTTTAAATTTTTCAGCATCATTAATCTTTGATTTAACTACATTTGAAGTTAATATTGCTTGCTCTAATAGATGTTTTTTAAGCAGGTCTAATAAATTCAAATCTTGTGATAGTTTATCCACTGCAATTGCTAAAGCTCCTTCTAGCACTTGTTCTTCAGTCACAAAACCTTTTACTTTATTGATATACTGCTTTGCGATTTGATTTAACGGTTGCTTTGGGTGATTCCATAATTGGATAGATAGTGCATTTAATCCAGCCTCTTCTGCCAATTTACCTTTGCTCACGCGAGAAGTTTTAAATGGTGCATAACAGTGCTCTAAACTGATTTTGTCACGAATTGAATGTATCTGTTTTTCAAGTTGGTCTGTTAACTTTCCTTGGTCATTAATCGCCTTCAAAATCGTAAACTTACGACTAGCTAACTCTCTAAAATAAATAAGTTTACTTGCTAATAACCTGAGCTGATTATCGTCTAAAGATTGAGTTAAACTTTTCCTATAACGCGCTATAAAAGGAACTGTATTGCCATCATCTAGCAATGTTATAGTGGCCTCAACTTGTTGCTGACTAACTTGACATTCTTGTGCAAGTATTTCGATAAGTTCATGGTTTTGCGATGACATAATAATTTGCTTTTAAGATTCTGAAAATTGGGCTGTATATGTAACATACATAGATGAATATTTCGATTGCATTTATAGTTAATTAAGGAGATGGTGAGTAGCGAGTTCAAGCTAAAAACTCAATATATACCCGTTACTATTCAAGGATCAAAATTCACCAATTACCTTCTGGGGCATTAGTTTGAACGATAACGGGTATAGAGGTAGCAAAGGAAAGTTTACCACTTCAACATATCTGGTTTAAGGTTCCATTTTTCAAAATTTTCAACGCTCTTTATTTTTAAGTCTGTTTGAGAACTAAGATCAATCAATTTATTAGGCACATAACTTCTATTTCTTGTATTCAAAAAAATTTCGACTATTGGTTTCAACATATTTTCTTTTACTTCAATAACAATAGCTAGATGATGATTATTTAATAACACTAAACAACCTGCTGGATAAATACCCACAGATTGAATAAATTTTTGAACGAGTAGAGGGCTAAAGTGTTGCCCCCTTCCATTCAATAAATATTTAAGCGCTTCAGAGGGTTCACGCCCTACGTGATAACATCGATCTGCTGTTAAAGCGTCGTACACATCAACTATCGCAGCCATTTGACCAGCTAAACTAATCTCATCACCTTTTAATCCCCTTGGATATCCATTACCATCATATTTCTCATGGTGCATTGCTGCCACATCCATCGAAACTTGTGATAAACCGGCTGTTTTCTCAAGAATTAAACGACTTTGTACAACATGGTCTTTCATTATCAAAAACTCATCTGCTGTTAATTTCCCTGCTTTATTAAGAATATGATCTGGTGTCATTGTTTTACCAATATCATGCAATAATCCTCCGATTCCAACTTGCCTAATAAAACGTTCACTTTCTCCCATACTTTTAGCAAAAGACATCATCAACACTGAAAAGCTAACAGAATGTTCAAACGTATATTGGTCCATATTTCTAATACGGGTCAGTCCTAATAATGCATTATGATTACGTAACACGGAGTCGCATAACTTATTAATGACAGGGTTAACTTCTTCTAATTCAACGTGTTGCCCCATCTTGGCGCTTGTCATCATACCCGAGATATAAAGCTCTGCTTCATTAAATGCAAGTTTGGCTGCTCCAAATTCTGCTTTGACGGCATTCAATTCAGGTTTCTTATCAGAGAGTGCGTTGACAGCTTGGCGCAGAGAAAGATTAGATTGCTTCCTTTTTTCTACAACAACATCGAGCCCCTTTTTAGTATCAATTTCAATGGAAATCACACCAGCAACTTTGATTTTTTTTAGCTCTATTTCACTTTTAATTAAAAACTTATTCAAAGCAAAAGGATGATCAAGCCATCCACATGATAAATCATTAATATACATGCCTACTCGTAAATCATCAGCAGTAATTCTTTTTAACATATGTAGCTATCTTCCAAAAAATTGATTAATAATGGCTTCTAAGTTGTTTTCAAGTTGATCTTCAAAATTAGCGTAATTTTCGCCAAACATAGCTAAGTATTTTGTGGCTTGTTCCTTGTTTAGCACTTTATCTACCAATTGAAACTTCATTTCAGCTAAACTTTTGTCAAATCGTGGAACGATAAACCAAATTAAGTAGGGTTCTGCACATGCTTGCAATTGAGTTTGTGCGAATTCACAAAACTCTTCGATATAAACTTGTCCATCAGGGCCTAGAGAACCAGGTTCCATTCGAAATATGACAGTCATTTTTTTTTCATCTGATAATGTATTCAGCACTGACTTAGAGCCTTAAAATTAATATATTAAAGGTAATTAACTTCCAAAACAGAAGGTAATCGTTACTGATATTAAAATTAGCATAACTTTTGGCTTTATGTGTCGGATTCAAAATTTATTAACTAAACGCAACAACGATCTCAAATAAAAGCAGGTATTGAACTGTATCTTTACAATGCTTTAATTATATAGCTATTAAGCTCATGATTTTCAGACATTACAAGAAAGATTTTGATATACTTCCTTCGATTTTTTATATGAATTTAAGTAAGGTATTTTTTATGAGCGTTGATGCGGCAGGTTTTTCTGCAAATCTTTTAAAAGCAGTTAAGGAATGCGGTTATTCAAAATTGACCCCTATTCAACAACAAGCGATTCCTATTATTCGTTCTGGACATGATCTACTTGCAAGCGCACAAACTGGTACAGGTAAAACAGCCGCATTTACGTTACCTTTATTAGATATTTTAAATAAAAATCAGTCTGAAAGTATAAGTAATACTCGCACTATTAAAGTACTTATACTAACTCCAACACGTGAGTTAGCAGTCCAAGTTGCAAATAATGTAAAACAATACAGTCAATATTTACCCCTAACATCTGGTGCAGTGACAGGTGGAGCAAACGCCTCACCACAAATTAAAATGCTTAAACAAGGGGTAGATGTACTCATAGCAACACCTGGCAGGCTGATCGAACATGTAAATGCACGCCAAGTAGATTTATCACATATTAAACATTTAGTGTTAGATGAAGCAGATCGTATGTTAGATATGGGGTTTTTAACTGATATCCAACAAATTAATGACATTATTAAGCAAAAGCATCAAACATTGATGTTTTCAGCTACTTTCTCTAATAAAGTAAAAACCTTAGCAAATAAACTATTACATACACCTAAAAATATTGAAACAGCAAAACAAAATTCGACCTCAGGCAAAGTTAAACAGCAAGTGTATTGGGTAAGTGAAGCACGTAAACGTGAATTATTATCTGAATTAATCGGCGTTAAAAACTGGAAACAAGTGTTAGTTTTTGCAGGAACAAAAGAAAGCGCAAACATTCTTGCACAAGAGCTTAAACTTGATGGTATTAAAGCAGCAATATGTCACGGCGATAAAACTCAAGGAGCGCGCAACAAAGCAATACAACAATTTTCAGAGGGTAGCGTTCGAGTATTAGTTGCAACGGATGTAGCTGCAAGAGGACTTGATATACCAGATCTACCTTTTGTTGTTAATTTTCACTTACCATTTCTAGCCGAAGATTACGTACATAGAATTGGACGTACAGGTCGAGCAGGAAAAAGTGGAAATGCAATATCGTTGGTAAGCCCTAAAGACGAACAATTTCTTGATAACATTGAAACATTAATCGAAAGGAAATTTGATCGCATTGTTTATCCTGGGTACGAATTTGATAGCGCAACTGAAGTTCAAGAAGATGGAAAGTCATTCAAGAAAAGTCGATACAAAGCAACACAAGAACGTAATCAATTAGTAGAAAAACGCAAAGCTGAAACAAAACCATCTGCTATACGTAGGGCTAAAAATAAAGCCAGAAAGGCTCGATAAACTGAGTAATAGCAACAATTTCAGTACTATATATCAATGCGGAAAATAGTAAGTTGAAAAAATTACATATCGACACTTGTTGAATATTAATATTTAATATGGATTACATAAACGAATTTGGATTAATTTGTACAGAATGTGAATTTCAACAATTCAATTTTCCCTCTATACAAACAACCTATTGTCGTATTCATTCAAGTTACCCTAAGTTAACTTTTAAGATATATAGCAATTTACCAATTAGAGAAATTAATCACGTAAATCCAATTATTATACAGGTTCAAACTTTACAAAATCATTAATCAGAACTATGTCACACCCTTTTATAAAAAAAAAATATTAATTATATTATAATAAACGCAAAACTAATTGGAGAATATATGATTACTTTAGGCGAGTACATTATTGAAAAACAACATGATTTCCCAGAAGCTAGTGGGGAATTAACAGGTTTATTAGGCGCAATTCGTTTAGCCGCAAAAATTGTTAATCGTGAAATTAATAAAGCAGGTATTGCTGACATTATTGGTGTAACCGGCATTGAAAACATTCAAGGTGAAACACAACAAAAATTGGATCTATATGCAAACGATGTATTCAAACAAGCGCTTGAAGCACGTGGCGAAGTTTGTGGTGTAGCGTCTGAAGAAGAAGATGATTACGTTAGTTTTGATAGTGAACGTGGTATGAACAGTAAATATGTCGTGTTGATGGATCCATTAGATGGTTCAACTAATATTGATGTAAATGTTTCTGTCGGTACGATCTTTTCAATCTATAGACGTATTAGCCCTGTCGGTACCCCAGTAACAATTGATGACTTCCTACAACCTGGAGTTAAACAAGTTGCGGCGGGATATGTCATTTATGGTTCTTCAACAATGCTTGTTTATACAACAGGTAACGGTGTACATGGATTCACTTGTGACCCCTCATTAGGCGTATTTTATTTATCACATGAGAATATGCAAACTCCTAAGGTAGGTCATACTTATTCAATCAATGAAGGTTATTACTTAAAATTCCCTCTTGGCGTAAAAAAATATATTAAATACTGCCAGGAAATAGTTCCAGAAGACAACAGACCTTATAAATTGCGTTATATTGGTTCGTTAGTTGCCGATTTCCACCGTAACCTTCTAAAAGGCGGTGTGTTTATTTATCCATCTACAGCACAAGCTCCAAATGGTAAATTAAGATTATTATATGAATGTAATCCTATTGCATTCTTAGCTGAACAATCAGGGGCATTAGCTAGCGATGGCTTCCAAAGAATCATGGAAATCGATCCAACAGAGCTTCATCAACGAGTACCATTTTTCTGTGGAAGTACAGAAATGGTAAAAGATGCAGAAAAAATGATGCGAGATAATCCAGACCAATTGTAATTTGGTAACTGAATTTAAAAAAGCC
>JAOFNL010000055.1 GCA_028041985.1 Psychromonas sp.
TTATTGCAAACAATATTGCACAAATAACAGAAATAACGACTGCAACATCAATACTAATATCGACATTTTTATCAAGGTCATCCATTTTTTTAGAGCCAATTGCTTGGCTTATTGCTATCGCTGAAGAATGCGCCCATGCAGTGATAAATTGTGTGCCAGCACGTAACCATGGCATAACCAATGTAATGGCTACATAAGCGTTTATTGCCAGTTGAGAATACAGTAACTGATATACAGTCGCGCCAATAGACAAGATGGTGACATTTGCTGCGACTGGAAAAATTTCAATAAAGTGCAGGCGCATATTCAGCAACATCGATCTATCTTGGCTAGGCTTGGTAATGATAATGTCTGGGCTCAAGTGCATATATAAACCAAGGTAAATTAAACGAACTGTAATCGCGATAACACTACCCACTGCTGCACCCTGAAACCCTATGCCTTCTAATATTAAAGTATCAGAAAAATGGTAACCATGAATTAGTAAATAAGAGCAAACAGCGTTAATGGGGAGTTCAATCAGGTAACCTTTAAAAGGAACTTTGGTTTTACCTAATCCATTTAGTAAGGCAATGATCACTTGAGTGATCGCGGTATAGAGCACAATATATTTTGCAATAACCAAATACTCAGCAATTTCTTGATACAGCATTATATTGTCAGTGAGTAAGCGAATCAGAGGCGTATCAAATAAGGTTAATAGCAACCAGAAAATTAAAGCGATTCCACTGTTGATCATTAATCCAGACCAAAATGCCTTAGATAATGACGCAATATTACCCGAGCCGACTGCACGACTTAGTACTAATTGTGTCCCATTCGCCAATGCCATTTGAATGCCGAGGATAAAAGCGATAATCGTCGTAGCGATGCCCATAGCAGCTAAAGGAAGCTCACCTAAAGGTGACACTAATAAGGTGTCTATCATTAACATTGATTGCATAAGAATGGCATTGAGGGCGAGAGGCCAAGCGAGGGAGATATTCTTTTTAATATAGGATTGGGTTTGCAAAAGTAAGCCTTGAATTGATATTGAATCGAGAGTCGTTACATCGTACTAATACATACCCGTTATCGAGCATCTTGAACGATAACGGGTATGATAATTTTTAACTGATGAAAGTGCCAGTTAAGTGAATAATTATAAGGTTAAGAAGTCTTTTAATAAGCTTTTAGGGCATGATTGCAATTTTATTTTGAGTTAGAACGTGACAATGACTTGAACGATCGTTACTCTTGGTTGTGCAGTTTACATAATATCAATGCAAAATAAGAGAATGTTTGAATTCATTCATAGGATAAGAGGTTACGATGAGCAACAAAATTCAATTAGATATCATTTCAGATGTAGTTTGCCCTTGGTGTATTATCGGCTATAAAAATTTAAAAGTAGCGATCGATGAATTAGGTGTTGCTGAACAAATTGAATTGCAATGGCAGCCTTTCGAACTAAACCCAAACATGCCACCGGAGGGGCAGGATTTACGTGAACATGTAGCAGAAAAGTACGGTTCTTCATTAGCAGAAAGTAATCAAGCTCGTATTAATATTAGTGAGAGAGGAGCAGAAGTAGGCTTTACATTTAACTTTTTTGATACGATGAAAATTGTGAATACAAGAGATGCTCATATTTTACTTGAGTATGCCTATGAACTTGGTAAACAAACTGAATTAAAGTTACGCTTATTTAGTGCTGCTTTCACGGAGCAGAAAGATGTCTCAAAGCGTGAAACGTTATTGAATGAAGTAGCTGAAGTCGGTTTAGATCCTCAATTAGCACAATTTCGTTTAGATGATATTTCTTATCGAAATAAAATCGTGGCTCAAGAAGCTGAATGGCAACGATTAGGTGTATCTGCAGTACCTACGGTTGTATTTAATCGCACAAGTGCGATGTCAGGCGCCCAAAGTGTTGGTGCTTATAAACAAGCATTGGCTGAGTTGTTAGGACTAAATAAGTAGTGTAATAACAATAACGGATCTATTTTACTTGTTAAAATAACTTATTTCTTCGTTGTAAGTGTCGTAAAGGGAATAACCATTTACCTCAACTTACGCCGTAAACTAAGCCATTTTTCCTGCGTGAAATTTAGATAACTTATTTAATTAAGCGGAATGGTATAACAAGTTAAGTCTTTTACTATTGCTTTAACGCAATAATTAATTCACGCTTAATTAGTATAATAATTGCTCTTTTTATTTGATAGTTCATGCCATGGTTACTCATACAGAATTAAAACAACAGCTAGAACAATTGCAATCAGTAGTCGAGCTGATGCGATTTTTTGAAATAGATTGTGATAGTCAATTTCTTGAATTGCACAGCAATGAGTTACTTAAACGTTTTAACGGCGGAGTTATTATTAGAAAACCCGATGACTGGTTTAGTTATAGGCGGTGTTTGAAAAATGCATATTGTCGCATTCAACGTTCACTTTTACCTAAAGGTGGGCGCAGTGCTTGTCGTGGTTGTACTTCTTGTGAAAGACGTTGATATCATCGAGTCATTGGATCTCTCTTTCAATTCTTTTAAAGCACATTTTTTGCAAAAGTTGTAAACATTAACTTTTTGTAATGTGTTATCCATCTTGTTGAAATGACAGAAGCGTATACTTCAGTTATCAAAACAACATATAAGGTTTAAAAAATGAAATTTCCTAAATTAATTGGTATGACACTAGCGTTTACTTCTCTTTCTGTACTTGCGGGTAATGATAATGCACTTTCAGCATTGGCGCTAAAACAAGCTAATTACAGCTTAGAGCAAGCCGTTGAAAAAGTGCAAAATAATTATAAAGGTCAAATTATAGAGTTTGAACTTGAAGATGATAATAATCAACTTAGTTATGAAATAGAGGTGATTGATGTCATCACAAAAGAAAAGCACAAGTTAGAATTAAGCCTGGAAGATGGTAGTGTTTTGAAAGAAAAAAGTAAAAGCATAGGTATCAAACGTTTAGATGATGATGAGTTAGCTGCTTTGACCGATTTACAAGCATCTGATTTTAATTTAAATAAAATAATTGCATTGTTAAAAGAGCAATATAAAGCTGATATATTAGAATTTGAGTTAGAAAATGAAAAAGGTATTACTTTTTACAAATTCAAGTTATTTAGCGAACAAGGTACGCAACAAGTTTTAGTTGATGTTAAAACTGGTAGTATGATCTCAGTGATGAAAAAATAGTGATAGATAATGGGGCATCCCAATAAGGAAGTTTTTTGCGTATTCTTGTCATTGAAGATAACCATACAACCAGTCAATACTTACAAAAAGCCCTGCAAGAGCAGGGTTATGAAGTTGATTTAGCTGATAATGGACAAGATGGTTTATTTTTAGCGCTTGAAGGTGATTATCAACTAATAGTGCTTGACCGGATGCTTCCTAAATTGGATGGTTTAACAGTATTAAACACGTTAAGAAATGCAGGTAAACAGATGCCTGTTCTTATTTTAAGTGCTTTAGATAGTGTTTCTGAGCGAGTGAAAGGTTTGCGTGAAGGTGGCGATGACTACCTCATCAAACCCTTTGCGCTTTCTGAGTTATTAATCCGGATTGAAATCTTAATTCAGCGTAAAGGTTCCTCGAACGAAAAAATAAGTAGTACCTTACAAGTTGCTGACCTCAAAATGGACTTGTTATCGCATAAAGTTTTTAGAGGCTTAACTGAAATAAATTTACAGCCAAAAGAATTTAAGTTACTACGTTACTTGATGCAGCATAATGGGCAAGTGTTATCACGTTCTTTGCTATTCGAAGCAGTATGGGATTACCAATTTGATCCACAAACTAATGTTATTGATGTTCATATGGCACGATTACGTAAAAAAATAGAATTTGATGGGCTTCCCCCTCTATTGGAGACAGTGCGTGGCATGGGTTACCGAATGGTGGAAAACCACTAAAACAGCTAGTTCAGTATGGCGCTTAACACGTTTATATACAGTTTTATTGCTATTAATTGTTAGTGTTTTACTTATTGTTTTATACCAACTAAGTATTGGTCAAATGAGTCGTCAGCAATCATTGCAGATGGATAACGAGATCGTGCAACAAACCGAACTCTCGAAGCAACTCCCTCACGATGAATTTATTGAGCAATTCAAAATACAATCTGAAAATTCGCGTCAATATATTTTAAGTTACCAATATCAATCTCAAGTTATCGGACGCCTAAACACATTCCCTCAAAATATATCTGCTTGCCCTACTCGAACGCGTTTTCCTGTGTGGTCGAACCAATATAATGAACTACGTTTGGTTTCTGGTTGTATTCAACCTTTGCATGAAGGTAGGTTAATTATCGCGATTGATGACGAGTATCTTTATGTACTTAAAGATCAGTTCATTAGTGCTTCGCTCATTGCTTTAGCGCTTGCTCTTTTATTCGGTGTCATTACGGGGGTAATATTTTCTAAACAAGTATTAAAGCGTATTAATAGTTTTAATACTACCGCTGCTCTAGTCGAATCTGGGCAGTTGAGTGCGCGTGTTGAAGTCTCTAAAAATAATGATGAATACGATCATATGGCTTTACATATTAATACAATGCTTAGTCAGTTAGAGGAATCTTTTAATACGACAGCTGGGATAACAGATGCTATTGCACATGATTTACGTACGCCTCTAAGTCATTTACGACAACAGATTGAGGCGGAATTTACTGAAAACTTTAAACAAAATTTACCAACAGAGTCATTACAATTAATGCTGGAGAAGTTAAATGAAATATTATTTACCTTTGCAGCGATGCTTGAATTAACTCGTATTCAACAACAAAAAGAAAAAAAGAGTCAACATTTCAAAAGAGTTGATTTGAATACAATAATTATCGATGCAGTTGATTTAATTGAGCCTTTAGTAGAAGAAAGGCAACAAATTGTTCGTATGGAAAATAGCATGTCGTTATTTGTAAATGGGGATGCAAGTTTGCTCTTTAGAGTGTTATATAACCTATTGGAAAATGCGAGTAAATATGCAGGGAATAATGCGGAAATCATTGTGAGAATGATAAAAAATGGCTTTATGGTTATTGATAATGGTATTGGTATTAGTGATGATGAGAAAGATAAGGTGTTTCAACGACTTTACCGGGTTGAAAAAAGCCGTCAAGTAACAGGTTTTGGCTTAGGGTTAACTTTAGTGAAAGCAGTTGTGCAGCTACATGAAGGGAATGTAACATTGTTAGACAATGATCCTGGCTTAATAGTGAAAGTTGAGTTTTTTCAAACTGCATAATTATTCATCTGTTAAATACCTGCGATAGCGCATCATAAAAATCGCTACCGTTTACTGTCTAGAATTTATTGTTCAGTTGCAACTTGCTTAAGCAATAACTTTTCAAATTCACCCGTTGTGACAGGTTTACTGAATAAGTATCCTTGCCCATATTCGCAGTTTAGGCCGACTAAAAATTCCATTTGTTCTTTCTCTTCAATGCCTTCAGCTACCACTTTTAAATCAAGTGCTTTTGCCATAGCGACAATCGCTTTCACTAATAATTGGTCTGCGCTATTTTCAGTTAAGTTCATGATAAATGCACGATCAATTTTAAGTTTTGTGAATGAGTATTTTTGCAAATAACTAAGGGCTGAGTAACCGGTTCCAAAGTCATCGATACTGAGCTCAATACCCATACCACGTAATGATTGCAGCATAGTAGATAGCTCATGCCCTTGATTAATGAGTAGACTCTCAGTGACTTCGACATCTAGTTTTTCCGGTGGTAAACCTGTTTTTAACAACACTTGTTGTATTTCGTTTAATAATCCTTCGCAATCTCTAAACTGAATACTGGAAAAGTTAATAGCGATTTGTAAAGGCATTATCTGTTGCCATAAGGATGCTTGATTTGCCGCTTTATTAAGTGCGAAACTACCTAGCTCTCCGATCAATCCATTTTTCTCTGCAAGTGAAATAAACTCATCAGGTGATACAAAACCCAACTCTGGGTCAATCCAGCGCATTAGCGCTTCCGCTCCCACTATTTTTTGAGTATTAAGATCAATTAATGGTTGATAATACATTTCTAATAAGTTTTCTTTAATTGCCTCCCGTAAACGGTGCGTGACCATTACTTTCCGGCTAACTTCATCACTCATTTTTGGTTCATAAAAAATGAAGTTATTTCGCCCTGCATCTTTTACTCGATATAGAGCCATATCAGCACTTTTTAATAAAGTATCGGGGTCTTCTCCATGCTCTGGATAAAGTGCTACGCCAACACTCGTTGAAGTATAAAAAGGGTAGTCCCCCATATTGAAAGGTTTTTCAAATGCATTCAATACTTTTTCTGCGAGTTCTGTAGCATGCTCTGAATCTCTAACATCATGAAAGATAAGCATGAATTCATCACCACTTAAACGTGCGACGGTATCTGCTTTATCAACCGTTTTAAGTAGTCGCTTGCTTGTTTGCTGTAAGATAATGTCACCTACAGCATGCCCCATTGTGTCATTGATTTGTTTAAAATTATCTAAATCGACATACATTACCAGTACTTTGTGGTGGCTTTTTTTACTATGCTCAATAGCATCACTTAATCGCTCTAAACTATAGCTACGGTTTGGTAATCCTGTTAACGCATCATGTGTTGCTTGAAATGCGATTTTTTTCTCCGAGGCTTTTCGCTTGGAGACTTCATTTTCTAACTCAAGGTTATGTTTTGAAAGATCTTCTCGTTGCTTTTTCGAATGTGCTATTTGTGTTTTTAACAGCGTGTTTTTACGTTCTATATGTATTAAATAATATAATCCGAAAAAAACAGGAATTGCGAGCAAAGAGATGACTAAAACAAACCACTTTGAAGTGAATAAGTCATTACCATTAACGCTCTCGAAACGTGTATCTAATATAAAAGGAGCATTTTTAATCTTTTTTTGTACTAGAAAATGAGCGGATTCTATTTGAGGGTAATGTGGGTATGATGCATTTAACGAGTCCCAAATAAATAAATTGCCATATTCACTGACTAACTCGATGCGGCTTCCACTGCCTTCATATTCTTGAGCCGTTAATTGTTGAATAATAGGTTTGTTGTCAAGTTCAGCTATTAATAGCGCAATTGGTTTTTTCTGAAAGAAAATGGTTGCGGCTAAGCGAATACTTAATTGTCCTTCAGTATTATCGACTAGCATTCTTTGCTGTTGTAGTTTGAGCTCCTCTACATTGATGTTAGCTCTATTTAATTTCAACTCTGATGCGCTATCAGCTATCACTTTGTTATCTAAACCTAGCAATGTGATCCGAGAGAAAACGTGGTCGTTGGTATCTTGTTTGTGCTTGGTTTCTTGTTTAAGTAGTTTTTGGACATTGAACAAGCTTGAGCTTAATCCATAGGTCATTGACATGCCTGAACTCTTATTTGCAAAATACGTGTTTATAGTCCTATCTTTTGAGACGAGATCTAAACTACGGCGAGCGCGTGAAAAATAATTTCCTAATAGCTCTGCATAATGGTCTACTTTTAAGTGTAATTCATTCTGATTTGCTAGTTCTAACTTACTTTGTCCTAGGTTCGTTACTGTTAAAATTAATATTAGATAAGCGCCCAACAAGACGCTTGCACCCAATATAGTATTTTTATTAGCAAACAAACTATGGTTATTCATTATTGATTATTTTCACTTTTGAAAAAATCTGGATAAAAATTAAATACTGAAGGGTAATATTTTTCTACAAGCTGGTTGTATTTACCATTACTTTGTAATTCAAATAGATACTCGTTGAAGGCCTCACGTAATTTGGGTGAATCTTTACGAAAAGCGACACCCATTCTTTGATCTTCTGAGATAGGGCCAATTACTTTTATTTCGCCAGGCCATTTTTGTAATGCAATAAGTGTATCTGGTACATCAAGTAAAGTGCTTTCCGCATCATTGTTAAGTATCGCAGGGATCATTTCATTCAATTTACGCGCTTTAACGGGGAGAATAATGTTGGCTTGAGTTGCCTCTAGGTTATATAAATCTGGATCGAGGCATGTTTGTTTCATCGCTAATACATTGCGATCTTTTATTAGTGCTTTTACTTGAACAATATCTTCTTCAGTTGAGCCTGCTGGTTTTATTGGGACCAAATCTGAATCTGTTCGTGCAACTAACCAAACTGCTGATGGAAAGTAATCAACCGAAAAATCAATGACTTCTTCGCGCCAAGGTAAAATGGTTGCACCATTAGCAATAATATCACCTTGAATGGGATGTTTAGTTTTTCCAATTTTTAATTGTTGGCCTTCATAGCTTGCACTCTGTCCTGTTAGTAATGTAAATACAGTTGACCAAGTGGCAGGAATAAATTGATAGTCCAGTCCTAAGTGTTTTGCAAAACCTTGCATTAATTCTACATCTAAACCGCCTTCAATCGTTCGGTCGCCTTCTTGGTAAATAGTAATGAAGTTTGCGTAGGGAATCCCGATATGTCTAAGCACACCATCTTCTTTTATTTCAGGCAGATCACGGGCATTCGTAATAACGCTAAATAAACTCATTGATAGGTATAAGGCAATCAGTGGAATACTTTTATATGTTTTTGCTCGCATCTTAATTATGCCTTATATAAATGTTAGTTATCTTGTTAAGTGTGTAGATTCGATTTTATAAGTAATTAAATTACATTTTTGAGCATGAGTAAATCAACTTAATTAATAGAGAAGTGTGATGCTCTTGTCTGTTTCACTTTTAATGAAATAATTGTAGCTGAAATTTAATAAAAGAGAATTGAAAGGCCACTAAATAGTTAAGTGGCCAATCATATTATGCCATGCTGTTAAATATATCTAGCATTGACTCTACTAAACCATCAACATCTTTTTCATCGTGGAATAAATGTGTGGAGATACGCAACGCATGTGCATCTTGCGAATCATCTTTTTGAATTTTAAAGTCGGTTGTGCGAATAATATAACCTGTTTCTTCGCGTAGTCTATCTCTGAACTCAGTTAATGTTGCTGCGTCATTGATATCCGAGAAAGGGTTAAAGCTTGTGATTGCACTGGCAAGTTCGTCAATGTCTGGCGAAAATAGGTGTGCGTCAGGAAAAGCGGCTTTTAATTTTTGTTTACAACGTTTACTGAGTGACAGTACTCGAGTTTCAATAACATCACGCCCAATCTCATCCCACATATTACAAGAGTCGGTGAGTGCTTGTTTAGCAGGGTAGTTATCGTTGCCAATATATTGCAGTTGCAATTGTGTGCCAAGGTAACTCGCATGGCCTAATGATGAGTTAATGAACCATAAAGGATTCACTCTATCAGCCCAATATTGATCTAATCTATTTGCGCTATCTAATACAAATAAAATACCTGTTGCACCTGGCCCACATTGCCATTTATGGCCTGCTCCAGCATAAAAGTCACAACCAATATCATGAAAATCTAGATTTAGCATGCCTATGGAGTGTGCACCATCAATTAAAGTTGGAATTTGATTCGGGATAGCGACTTCTTGACAGATACGTTTCGCTGGTAATTTTGTACCTGTTTTATAGGTAATATGTGAGAAAGTAATGAGGCGCACTCTGCCGCTATATTCTTCAACCGCTTGTGCAAATAAATCCACAAACTGTTGTTCTGTAATACTATTATCACCTGTGTCTACAGGTATTTCTAAATAGATAACCTCTACGCCGTAGCGTTCAGTAACAACATATAATGGAGAATGCGCCGCAACATGTTCATGATGCGTTGTAAGGATCACATCACCTTCCTCGAAGTGCAGACCATTTAGTATGCTACACATGCCATCAGTAGTATTACGGCTGAGTATGATTTCATGTGGTTCAGCACCAAAACCTGCAGCGATACTATTTGTCATCTCGCTAACGTAAGGCCATGAGCCAAACTTTCCCTGCATATCCCATGGATTTTGAGCAACACTGAGGTTATTTGCTTGGTAAGTTTCTAAAACGCTTTTAGGCATTGAACCCGTTGTTCCTATATTCATGTAAGTTGTTTTTTTATCTAACACGAATTCTTTTTGTACATTTTTCCACAGTTTTTTATCACTTGAATGGTGTGAGTATCCTCGTGAACTTGCCATTACCTGTGAGGGTATTAAACTCGCAGTAATACCCGCGGCTGCCAAACCCGTTGTTGTTTTTAAGAAATTTCTTCTTGCAGTTGATTCTGGTGAAAGATTGTTCTTTTCCATCATTTAAGGTCCTTTTAGTGAAAATAACAGAATAATAGTAGAATAGTTTTTGTAAATGTTTTCGAATTAACAAATATTTAACATGAAAAAATGTGATGGTTCATACATTACAGCGACGATAAGCTATAATTGTTTGTTTTTTGTACATTTTTTGAAAGTAGCGTCTGTTTTTAAATAGATGCTTCGATTTATGTGTCACTTTCTTATCGATAAGGATGGGGTTTGAAGTTAATAAAACTATTGTTGAGTGTTTTTGTGCTTTTAAATGGAGATGTTCTTGCTTCTCCACAGCAAAATAATATGGCGCAAATATTTTCTACTGGTGTATTGCTGAGTGACAGTGATGCTATTTCATTTGGTGTTGCTAATTTTGATCCTAAAACATTATTACAAAAACACCCATCTGAAATATCGGATTCAATTCAGTTACGCAATCAATTAGCAGTAACAAACTTACCTTTTAATTTTGAAGTCGCTGGTAAAAAAGGTGTTTTTTCTGATAAGTTATTTTTTAATTTATCTTACGTTGTGCAGAAGCAAAGTACCTCTGAGCCTGAAGATGATTACAATAAAGATATCATTTATGGTTTTTATTCTGCTTATAAACGGGATTGGATTTTAGATAAAAGTTGGAAGTTAAGTACTGGAATTGGCCAATATTTAATGCATTATGAAAATAAACATAATTACCATAATGTCTTCAGTTCAGGATTACAGCAACAGTTAGATGGGCAGTATTTTAATATTAATAGTAATGCCTATATTTTAGAACCAAGCTTAGGAATCAAGTATACCCAACAAAAGCAATCATGGGGTTATTGGTCATATAAAAGTAAATTTAACTATTTTTATGGCTGGACTTTTTCGGGCAATACTGCCACTCGAGGCGCAAACCCACAAAGTTGGAAGTTTGCTAATACACTTAAAACACATTTACACCTATTTTCAAATACACAGCAGTTAGAATCTTTATATATTAAAGCTGAGCGCGTTGATATCGGTGGTGATCTCCCTGCGTCATTAGGTACGGACTATTATTATGAATTTGGATTAGGCCTGTTAATGAAATTTAAGGCTTGGCCTGATTTTATTAAAAATGTTGGTATTGGAGTGAATGTTAATCTAGGTAGCAGTTTAGAAGGGGGAAGTCTTGTGTTGTATTTTAATGAGGTATAAAGAATTTTTTACCCTTTCGAGGCAATACAATCGGGCAATTATGGTATAAACGTAATGACTACTAGTGGCTTTATTAAGCCTTTATACCAATCACGTTAATTAACGGATCTATTTTACTTGTTAAAATAACTTATTTCTTCGTTGTAAGTTTCATAAAGGGAACAACCATGTACCTAAACTTACGCCTTAAACTAAGC
>JAOFNL010000056.1 GCA_028041985.1 Psychromonas sp.
CTGTGCTGTTTTCTTGGCTAATGCATCTGAGGTTAGTTTGGATAATAAATATAAACTCATATCAATGCCTGCAGAGATGCCCGCCGAGGTTATAAATTTCCCCTCTTCTATCCAGCGCGTATTTTCAATCACTTGTAATGTGGGATAGGCATTTTGAAGGTCTGAAATATCTTCCCAATGGGTTGTTACTTTTAAATCATTTAATAAACCAGCTTCAGCTAATAAAAATGCACCAGTGCAGATTGATGCTGTTTTTTTGGTATGCTCATTAGTGGCTTTTATCCAATTGATTACCTTCGTATTTTTTATTTGCTCAGAATGAACGCCGCCTACGACAATGAGTAAATCAATTTCTGGGTGATCATCAATACTAAAATTCGGTTGTATCAACATACCACCTCGTGCTTCTATTAAAGCGTTATGCTCAGCGATAAAAAAAATATTCCATTCTTGCTGTGAAATCCTTTTAGCGGTACTGAATACTTCAAACGGACCGGAAAAATCAAGCACTTCAGCTTCTGGATAAATATAGATAGCAATATTCATGCTGGTATCTCCTTTGTATATCTAACTATTTCCACTCAAATTCTTTGGTGATAGATATTTTGATTTTGTTTTGCCGATGACTAAGTTTATTTTCATTATTTGGCTATAGTGAGAGTCTGTTTTTAGCATACCTAATCTGTGCTGTATTCCTACCAAAAATGAGATGTTGATGGATTTAAAGACGTTGCAGAGAAAGAAACACAGGATTGTGTATTTAAAAAACATTGATGGTGAGTTGTTATCGGTAAAAGAGACCGATGAGTATCGCTGGTTTGAATATGGTGGAACTTCTGCGCAGTCACTGATGAATAAACAGAATCCAGAAGAAATCATGATCCCCATCTATCAATCATTATTTCTTTTTTTATTGATTCACAATAACCCTAAACATATTTTAAACCTAGGATTAGGTGGTGCTTCAATTGAGCGAGCATTGGCTGCAAACCCATCACTGCTCGTTACTTCAGTGGATGCTTCTCAATCTATTATTGATATGGCAGAGGCTTATTTTGAGTTACCTAAAAATAGCCATGTTGTTTGTCAACAAGCCGAGTTGTTTATTCAACACACACAGTCACAATATGATGTTGTGCTATGTGATTTATTTGTTGGTGAAAAAAGTCCTGACTTTTTATTTACGGAAGCGTTCTATAGCCAATTAAAACAGATAACAACAAAGCAATCGTTAGTGATGATAAACATGCAGGCTGATACGAATGATCAATTATTAGTCGCTTTACTCGCGATTAAAAAATACTTTCCTTATATCGCCTTGCTTGAGTTTGATGATTACATCAATATTGTGATTGTTTGTAGTTCACATGTCATCCCGAAACAAGCAACCTTGCAAAGACGTTTATCATTACTAGCATCACCACCTTGTGACGGATTAACAGAAGTGATTGAGAGGATACAATACATTCCTAACGCATAGTTTGGTCAACTATTTGATAAATTTACTGACCTAGGTACAAGATGGCGTTATCCTCTGTATTTGTTATTAATGACGTCATTCGATTAGGTGTAAATTATATGGTTACTGGTTGTATTCAGTTAATATTAGGCATTCTTCTTTGGGCATTAACTATTTCTGTTGGTATAGCTTGGATAGGTTTCTGTTTTGGCACGGTGATAATTGGTATTTTACTTTTAATTTTCGCTCCACGAATTTTACTTTTTCCTCCTTTATTTATCTCCGTGTTTGCTAATGGTTTTTTATTATTGGGATTGCATAATATAAAGCGAAATTCTGGTCGTTGGCGTGTTATCGATGTGGAGCCTGAATGGGTTAAAACGAATGATAAGAAAGATGTAATTTCAGGCGTGATAGAAGACAAACAGTTTAAAGATTAACAATAATAATGAATATAGTGGCAGTAGAATGAATCATGCTGAATACTTTAAATTTAAAAGAGGGCTCAAATGTCAGAATTACGAACAAATGTGAGTTTAACTATTGCGGAAGATGCCGCAAAGACTAATGCACTAATTGCTTATGGTTTAATGGTACTGGGTATGTTTACTGGCTTATTTTGGTTTATTGGTGTTGTTTGGGCGTTTGTAAAGCGGGATGAAGCTCAAGGCACTATGTTTGCAGACCATTATGACAATATCATCAGTACTTTTTGGTGGACACTTGGGTTAAGCATTGTTGGTTTTATTTTGGCTTTATTCATTGTGGGTTATTTTCTTTTATTCGCCGTTTGGATCTGGTCTATATATCGTGTGATTAAAGGCTTAGCAAGAATCACTTCTAATAAGCCCTATTGCTCTTAGCCATCAATGGGCACTCCTTTTTGTCTGTAAGTGCCCGTCACTGTTATTGAATCGTTTCGATACATTCCTGAATACTTACTCCTTTCAAAAAGCATTGTTTTATTTGTTTCTCCTGAGTAACAGATAAAACAAACGGCTTTGAAGATGAGTTATGTGGTGGCGTTGCTGACAAGTGACGAATAATACGGCGGCGATATATTGCTATGCGAGTGAGCTGCATTAATAGTCCTGATAATGCAAATACAATACATCCACAAATAATATAAAAAACTAGCATTACTCACTCCTTTATTCCGTTATATTAAGTTTTAAGGCGTCTTAAAGATTATAGTGTCTTACATTCAGTTGTTATTCAAGGATCAGATATGCCATTAGCAAGTGTCCTTCGGTTAATCTTTCTCGCGTCAGTTTGGGGAGGATCATTTCTGTTTATGCGGGTTACTGCTAATAGCTTAGGTCCTGCAGTGTTAATTGAAGGTAGAGTACTGGCGGCAGCTGTATTTCTATTATTGATTAGTCTCTACTTGCGTCGACAATTATTATTATTATCCCACCTTAAGCATTTCTTTATTATTGGAGCCTGTAATACTGCGTTACCTTTTTTATTATTTGCTTATGCGGCACAAACATTAAATGCTTCAACACTTGCGATCCTTAATTCTACCGCACCATTATTTGGTGCCGTCATTGCGAGTTTATGGCAAAAACAACCTTTAAAATTAAAAGCAGGCTTAGGTTTGTTAGTTGGTATGTTAGGCGTGTCGGTGTTAGTGGGTCAACAAGCTTTATCATTAGGTGAGCAAGGGATGTGGTCGATTTTTGCTTGTTTGGGCGCTGTAGCAATGTACGGCTTTTCCGCTAATTATACTAAGGTTGCGCCGGTGGTTGCTCCCTTTGAAAATGCGCATGGAAGCATGTGGGCAGCGGTTATTATCGTCTTGCCTTTTATAGCTTTTATGCCAATTCGAGATCCTATTACGTTACCTATTAGTTTGTCTGTTTTAGCGTTAGGTATCATTTGTACAGGCGTTGCTTATTTGATTTACTTTAGATTACTGAAAGATGATGGGCCTGCTTCTGCTTTGTCGGTTACTTTTTTAGTACCGTTATTTGGTATTCTATGGGGATGGTTATTCTTAGATGAAGCGATTGGCTTGAATACATTGTTAGGGGCATTGTTAGTGATAACGGGAACTATTTTGGTAACTGGTTTTTCGATTAAAAAGGTATTCGCTAAATAGGCATCATACTGTCAATAAAATAAAAGGTACTTGTTAGCGATAACAGGTACCTTTTTTAAATAGGTTTAATTAAATATTAAACTTCTTTGAAAGTTACTTGGTATTCACCAAAACCTTCGTATTTAATTTCTGTTGTTTTAACCGCAACTTCAATCGCACCAGCATAAGAACCTGTGATGATTGTTTGGCCTTTCTCTAGGTTTAAGCCTTGCTTGCACATGAAATCAACAAACCAGTAGATTGGTGCTTGAGCAGAAAGGTTAGGGTGCTTGCCGTCATAGCTTGCATCATCGATTGATAATTTGATTTCGCCTGCATCATAAGCTTGTGCTTTAGTGATTTCAGGACCTACGAAGATACCTTCATTTAATAAACAATCTGCTTGTCTGTCAGCGAAGATAATGTCGTCATTTGGTGCGTAACGACGTTGTAATAACTCTAATGCCATGTGTGTCGTTGCGATAGCTGCATCCACTTCTTCGTTTGTGTAACCCGCTTCACGTGCTGGTAAATCTGCACCAAGTACAAATGCGATTTCAGGTTCAATTAGCGTTTTACCTGGTTCAGTACAACGTACTAAACATTCTTCGCCTTGTTGTACTGTCCCTTCTAATACAGGGCCAACAATGATTTGTGCTGGATTTAATGGTACTAAACATTTCCAACCTGCAATTTTTTTACCGCTTGCTTCTACTGTTGCTGCTTGGATTGCTAATGCATCAGCAAAGTTAGTAGGACGACAATCAGCAGGTAAGATCTCACCTTTGATATTATCTTTACGGCGAGCTAATAATTCGTTTGCTGCTTTTAAACAAGCTTCTTGGCTTAATGTTTGTGTTGTATCAGTCATTTTTAGTCTCTTTTAATAAAGGCGGCTGCCATGATAAGGAAAATTTAATCGCGATAATATTACCTTAAAATGAATGAAAAGTGAGGGCTTGTTTCAATTTAATGATGACTTAGCTGTGAGTGACAACAATAGAAGGTATGGAATGATTATTATTCGTTAAATTTGCGTTAAGCTTGTGGTTTAACAAGTAAAGTGAGAGTCATTATGAATTGTCCGCACTGCCAACAGAATTCAGTACCTTTTTACCCCTTGTATATTTGGCCTTTTAGGACACACTGTTGTTCACTGTGCCAAGGTGAATCAAAACTTGCCTCGCAACCTTGGTTGTCTTTGATTTCCTTATGTTTAGGGTTGTTATTGATTGTACCTGTTATGTGGTTAAGTATTGCTTGGATTATTGTATGTACAATACTGCTTATCTACATCGATTATCAAATTGATAAACGCTTTCGTTATTTACAGGCTGTGTGAACTCTCTTTTAAATGGACTCTCCATTTTAAATTCCTTGCTTGATCTGAACAACGAAAATTTGCGTACTTACTTTTTTAGCATCAACAAATATACTACACAATATGATATAAATTAATTGAGTCGCATTATCTAAGTGTATGATGAACTAAATTTGCACACACAACTATTACAGCTGGTTTTATCTCTATTAGTCGGTAACGAGGAAGAAACATGACAAGTCTTAAAAAACGTTTTTTGATCCCAGGTGTACTCGGAGGCATCGTTATTTTAGTGTTATCTGTTATGTTTAAGTCTTCCCCTAGCGTGCAGCCAAATTTTGATAAAGCGCGATTAGTTTCCGTACAACCTTTAACCCTTCAACAAAGTGTTCCTTCCGTTGTCGCCTTTGGGCGTGTTGAGCCTAAGAATAGTTGGCAAGCGATTGCTGAAGTGAGTGGTAAAGTGATTTATCGGCATCCTGAATTAGAAGCAGGTCGTTTGTTATCAGCGGGTACCTTGGTGCTGGAAGTAGACCCATTAGAGTACGAACTGAAACAAGCGCAAGCCTTGGCAAACGTCAATTCAACCAAAGCGCAGTTAAAGCGTTTATTACAAGAGCAAAAAAATATTAATGCTAGCTTAGACATTGAAAAAGAGAAGTTAGCGTTAGTGGAACAGGAGTACCAACGTAAACTAGCTTTGCAGAAAAAGAATTTAATCTCTTTTTCTGATGTTGAATCGCAAAAGCAGGCGCTATTGATACAAAAAAAATTGGTGCAGGATTTAAGTAGCGCATTAAACCTCATGCCTGATGATAAAAAAGTAGTTGAAGCACAATTAAATGTGAATCAAGCTTTATTAGCTGATGCACAACGTCAATTAGAAAATACCCGTTTAACCTTGCCATTTGATGCTCGTGTAGCAGACGTTAATGTGGAAGCGTCGCAAGCCGTTTCTGTTGGGGAAGTGTTATTTGAAGTTCATCGCCTCGGTGTGGTGGAAGTGAAAGCGGAGTTGTCATTGCAGGATGCTGAAACGTTAATGGCGAGTGTTAATGCTCAAGTAGAGGAAGGTCGTTTACCTAATGTTGAGCGTTTAGGTTTTGCTGCAAGTGTTGCATTGCAAATGGGTAAAAAGTTGCATCAGTGGCCTGCTAAATTAACTCGCATAGCAAGTAGTATCGATCCTGATCAGGCAACCATTGGTTTTTATTTAGAAGTTGAGCAAGATTTTAAACAGTTAGATATTGGTAAAAAGCCGCCACTAACGAAAGGTATGTTTGTGACGGCGCTTATACAAGGTTTTGCTTCTGAGCAATTTCTGATACCTGAAAAAGCATTGCACGGCGAGCAAGTATATATAATGAATGCCAACAAACAGTTGAGTTTACGAGATGTGCAAGTGGTATTTCGTAATAAAGCAGGTGTTGCGATTGCTGGTGATATTAAAGAAGGGGAATTGTTAATACTCAATGATTTAATCCCTGCAATTCCTGGGATGTCTTTAAAAACAGAAGCAACTAGTACAGAGGAGTCTCAATTGTGATTCGACTTTTTACTCGCCACCCTACGGTGGCAAACTTAATGATGCTTGCTTTTTTTGTGTTGGGCTTAAGTAGTTTTAGTACACTTAAAAGAGAGACATTTCCTGAATTTTCACCCCCTTATATTATTGCCAATGTTATTTACCCTGGAGCATCACCTGCTGAAGTAGAAGAAAGTTTATGCTTACGTATGGAAGATGCGGTAGATGGGTTAAGTAATATTGAAGAAACGAAATGTGATGCGCAGGAAGGCTTTGCATCGTTAGTGGTAAAAATGGACGACAACGCTGACATTGGCCGTTCGTTGGTGGATATTCAAACTGAAATCAATGCCATCAAAGATTTCCCTGCACAAATAGAGCCTCCGACAGTTAAAGAATTAGATTGGGCTGAGCCAGTTGTAGATATTGCTATTTCAGGTCAATCGAGTTGGCCACACCTTAAAGCTTACGCAGAAGATTTAAAGCGTCGTTTAAAAATTGATTATGATGTTAGTTTGGTTACTATTGCGGGGTTCTCTGATCATCAATTAAGAGTGCAATTAAATCAGCAAGATATCCGTCACCTTGGTTTAACCGTTGCACAAATTGCAGATAAAATAGGGCGTCAGAATGTCAAAATGCCAGCGGGCAATATTGAGCTGAGCGATAAAAATTTATTGATACGTTTTGATGAACGTAAAGTGACCCCTAAAGCATTAAGCGAAACTATTGTTGCTTCATTAAGTGATGGTGGAGTCGTGCGTTTAAAAGATATTGCCACTATTGAAGATGTGTTCGAATTAGATGAAGAACGTATTTTGTTTAATGGTAAACCTGCCGCCATGTTAAAGGTTAAAAAGAACAAAGCTGATGATGCTTTACGTATCAAAGAACGTGTTAATGCCTTTGTAGAAAACGAACAAATGATGGCGCCTGAGGGCATTACACTAACGTTAACTAATGATATGTCATCGCTGTTAAAAGACCGTTTGAGCATGTTGTTACGTAATGGTTGGCAAGGGATCATTCTGGTCTTTTTATCGATGTGGTTATTCTTTTCATTGCGTTATTCTTTTTGGGTTTCAGCTGGATTACCCGTTGCCTTTATGGGCGGCTTGTTTTTGATGAGCATATTTGGCATCTCAATTAATATTATGACGCTAGTTGGTCTGTTAATGGCAATTGGCATCATGATGGATGATGCAATTGTGATCGCTGAATCTATTGCTGCTCATGTTGAGAAAAAATTACCGATCAGAGACGCTGTTGAACAAGGGGTGAAAAAGGTCGCTCCTGGCGTTATTTCATCATTCCTCACTACCATCTTTATTTTTGGTAGTTTGTTATGGTTAGATGGGCAAATGGGTAAAGTCTTATCAGCTGTGCCGATGGTATTGATTATGATCCTCAGCATCAGCCTTGTTGAAGCGTTTTTAATATTACCTAGTCATTTATATCACTCACTATCCAAACCAGAAAAAGCAGATAACGTATTAAAATTTAAACGTGTGTTTTTAGCTAAATTTGAACATTTTCGTAATGTAATCTTAGTGAAAAAAGTCGAATTTGTTGTTAAATGGCGTTATCTCGCTATTGGCTTAACCATCGGTGCTTTGTTTGCTTCCTTTGCATTAGTGGCTGGTGGAGGGTTAAAATTTTTACCTTTTCCCAAACTCGATGGCGATATTGCAGAAGCACGCATTATTTTACCGCCAGGCTCTACTTTGCAACAAACAGAGTTAGTTGTTGCTGAAATAATTGAAAGTGCAAGAATCGTCGGTGAGCAAGCCAACAAAGCAAATAATGAACCTGCACCCTTGATTCGAGATATTACTGCACACTATAACTTTAATGCCGATGCAGGTGAAAGTGGTCCACATGTTGCGACAATACGTTTAGATTTGCTTTCAGCAGAAATCAGAAACACATTAATCGATACCTTTATAGAATCTTGGCGTTTACAAACAGGAGATCTAGCAGAGCCATTATCTTTAGTGTTTAAACAACCTGCAATGGGGCCTGCTGGACGTGATTTAGAAGTGCGATTACAACATGATAATTTAACTCTATTGAAGGATGCATCCGTTGAGTTACAACGTTATTTAAGTCAGTTCTTAGGTGTTAATGGCATCCTAGATGATATGCGTCCGGGTAAAGAAGAAGTGATCATAAAACTTAAATCGGGTGCTGAAAATTATGGTGTTGATGGAGAAACAATTGCTTCACAATTAAGAGCTGCATACTTTGGTCAAACTGCTGATGAAATCCAAGTTGGCCCTGAAAATATTGAAATTCAAGTGTTATTAGATAAACAGCAAGCAGGTGATTTGCAAGCGCTTGCTAACTTTCCGATCATGTTAGGGGATGGGAAACAAATACCATTAAGCGCCGTTGCTTTGTTAAAAAGTGATCGTTCTTATGTGCGAATTCAGCGTATCGATAGCCAACGTACAGTAACCGTGATGGCAGATGTTGATAGCAGTAAGGCAAATAGTAGTGAAATTGTGAGCAATATGCGCCGTGATTTTATTCCTGAGTTACAGCAACAATTTCCAGGATTAAAAGTTGATTTTGAAGGCTCTGCAAAAGAGTCCGCTAAAACTGGCAGTTCATTGATGAAAGGTTTCATGATCGGCTTATTTGGTTTGTTTGCCATTCTTAGTTTTCAGTTCCGCAGTTACTTAGAACCTTTTGTGGTCATGTTAGCTATTCCACTTGCTTTAATAGGCGTATTTTGGGGGCATTTATTAGTTGGTCATAATCTTTCCATGCCATCGATTTTAGGCTTTATTTCATTAGCCGGGATTGTGGTAAATGATTCCATTTTGTTAGTGCAATATATCCGACATCACGTAGATGATGGCGAAGATGTTTATGGTGCAGTAGTTAAAGCCAGTCGAGATCGTTTCCGAGCGGTATTTTTAACTTCATTAACCACTGCGGCGGGTTTGTTACCTTTGTTGTTAGAAACAAGTTTGCAAGCGCAAGTAGTTAAACCAATTGTTATTTCCATCGTGTTTGGTATTTTTACTTCGACACTGTTAGTACTATTTATTATTCCAAGCGCTTATGCAATTCTTGCGGATTTTGGATTAATACATAAACACAAAGATTTAAATGAAGAGCACTGATTAGATGTTTTAGCCAGTAAAATAGATCAGCTATTTACTTTGATTGGTATAACCTTCATGTTGGGCATTAAAACGTTAATGCCTTTAAAAAGGCGTAGAAGTTGATGTTGTACTTTGAAGCAACTTATTGGAATGTGAAATAGCCTGTTTATTCGAATGGCTTAACTGATAGAATGCGGCTTTGTATTTTATTTTAGACTTTTCGGAAAATTGCTATGTCACCTGCTGTACTTAATACACTCGAAGATTTTTACTCTCTGTTATCAACCAGCCTCAAAAATCAAAGCGTGGTTAAGTTGCTATTAAGTAAATATCGCGGTGAAGATAAAAGTTTAAATCGAATTTCAATACGTCCGATTACCTTACAAAATGAAGCCGTTTTAAGTTTTGTGTTTGAGCATCAAACCAACCACATTACTAAAAACTATGATTATCTAAGCGCGTTAGATGAAATTAAAACGCTAATCGGAGATACTTTTAAAAGTGCGTATTTGACTTTGTTAGATAGAGAAGTACAAATAGAATTTAGCAAAAAAGGTAAGTTGCAAATATCCCTACATAAAGCTAAACAAAGTCAAGTAGCACCTGCTAACCATAATCGCGAAAAGAATCGTTTTGTAGATATACAGCGTCCTTTTTTAACTGCATTAAAAGTGACTGACAAACAGCAAAAGTTAATTCCTGCGATGTCTAATAAATGGAAACAAATCAATAAGTTTATTGAGGTGTTTAACCAAGCTTTGGAGGTTTCTCCACATGATAAAAAAACACCGCTTAATGTTGTCGATTTTGGTTCAGGTAAAGGTTATTTAACTTTTGCCATTCACGATTACCTACGCCATACCATTAATAATGATGCGCAAGTAACAGGTGTTGAATTACGTCAAGGATTGGCTGATTTATGTAATGAGACAGCGGCAACATTGGATCATCAAGGGTTAGAATTTGTTTGTGGTGATGTAAAAACACATGCACCAAAACAAACTGATGTGATGATTGCCTTACATGCTTGTGATATCGCAACGGATTATGCCATTCATTACGGTATTAGAGCTGGGGCGAGTATTATTATGTGTTCACCTTGTTGCCACAAACAGATTCGTCCACAAATGCAGAGTCCTGAATTGTTTCAACCTATGTTGCAATACGGAGTACACTTAGGGCAGCAAGCTGAAATGGTCACTGATTCATTACGTGCATTATTATTGGAAGCAAATGGTTATAGCACAAAGGTGTTTGAGTTTATTAGTTTGGAGCATACCAATAAAAACAAAATGATTTTGGCGGTTAAAAAATCCAAAGTAAATGCGCAAGAGCAAGCGAAAGTATTGACTCAAATTGCTAATATTAAAGCTTATTACAACATTCAAGATCATTGTTTAGAAAGCTTGTTAAATGAGAGTGCGCTTTAAATAACTGATTAAACTCTGCCTGTCATTACCACTTTATTATTAGGTGCAAGTTAGAAATATTTGCACTTTTACTACTCCTTTATTCTTGTACTAACTATTTTGCCTTGCTATGAAAAATATTCTTTCTATTTTATTCATATCTATTAATTTTCTTGCTTA
>JAOFNL010000057.1 GCA_028041985.1 Psychromonas sp.
CATCGTTATAAATTATCGTTAATCGCTCATCTTTTTCCTGCCATATCTCATTTAAACGTTCCCTTAGATTGGCTCTTGCATTGGAATCATTGGTTTGAATCGATAATAACTTTTCATCGAGATCTAGTATACGAACATGTACATCGATACGGGTTAATTTTCCCATCAACAAATCTCTAAAAGGCGTTTCTATATTTTCTGGGTAAGCAATAGTCACGTCGATGATTTGATCAAATTGATCACCCATCGCTTGCAGTGCGTAATTTAAACCACCTGTTTTAGCTTGTAATAGGTGTTGATAAGGAGAACGTGTTTGTGATTTCTTTTGCTCTGTAAAGCGCGTGCCTTCTGCATAATTCACTACAGTTGTTGGTAAATCACGAAATTTTTCGCAGGACTTTCGAATTGCTTGCATATCAGAAAAACGTTTCTTAGGATTTTTAACCACTTGCTTCCTTGATAGGCGTTTCATAAATGGCATATCAAGTCCCCAACAAGCTAAGCCCACAAATGGAACGTACAATAATTGCTGTTTTAAAAAAAATTTAGGCATTGGAATCGTATCTTTAAACACACTACAAAGAATAACAATATCTGCCCAGCTTAGATGATTGCTAAGCATTAGGTACCAGCCATCTTTTTTTAGATTAGTTTGATTATCGATATTCCAATTTACGTTATTAAATTTTTGTAGCATAAAATGATTCAATGTTGCCCACCGCCACATACTGTTATTTGCCATGCGAGATAAAAATAATCTGGAAGAACGCCATGGAAAAATTATTTTTAAAATTGCGCAGGTGGTGGTCGTAAAAGAGGTCGTCATGGTATTCAGTGTCACAAGTAAAACACTGATAATTAATAATAAATAAGACAAACTTTTCCCTTATAAATTTTTTAAAGTGGTTAAATTATACGATTTGATTGAATAAATAAAAAGTCTATATCAATACATTAACTGTTTAATTCGTTTATAAAAAATATTAAATCAGGGTGATGCTATAGAGTAACCATTTGATAATTAATATCTTTTTTCTTCGCCATAAAAAAGCACATTCATCAGTACTAAATGGTGAATATTGTGTGATAACTCCGTGATATTTGAAGTTCATACTTCTTCTCGTAAACAAAATACATACATTTATTAACTTCGATTAAAGGGATATTTTCATGTCAAACAAACATTTATTAACAGCAGGCCTATTAGGTTTATTCAGTGTTGCAAGCCAAGCACAAGATTTAACCATAACCCTAACTAATTTAACGCCAGGCATTAGCTTTACACCGATCATTGCCGCTGCTCATAATTCTGAGTCTTCTATTTTTCATGCTGGAACAGCTGCTACAACAGAGTTACAAGCATTAGCTGAAGGTGGCAGTACTGATGGTGTCAATGAAATATTAACTCAATTTGGTGCTGATATTATTACCAACCCTGCCTTGGGGTTATTAGGGGCAGGTGAATCAACTGAATTTCCACTAACTAATACTGATGGTAATGATTACCTTTCTATTGCTGCGATGATGTTACCTACAAATGATGGTTTTATTGGGTTAGATAGTTGGAATATTCCAACAGAAGCAGGTACTTATACTGTTTTATTAAATGCATATGATGCTGGTACCGAAGTAAACGATGAAATTATTGGTAACATCCCAAACCCGTTAGGTATTACTTCTGATGGTGCAACTGGTGTGGCTACTGAAATTGGTAATGCCAATGTTCATGTTCATCCAGGTGTAGTTGGTGATACAGATCCAGAGGGTGGCATTAGTGACTTAGACAGCACTGTACATCGTTGGTTGAACCCTGTAGCTAAATTGACGATTGTTGTTGAATAAGGGGACTCCTATGATTAAATTTTCTAAAGTCGCAGTTGCTACTATCGCTGCACTAACATTGGCCGCTTGTGGAGATGATAGTTCAAGCTCTAATTCAGACTCGGAAGTCGTGACCTTAACACCTGTGGAATATGAATTAACGTTTACTAATTTAACTAACGGTCAGCCAATTTCCCCGCCTGCTGTTATTTTGCATGATAGTGGTGAACTTTGGAGTATTGGTGAACCTGCATCGGATGCTCTAGAGTTGCTAGCGGAATCTGGAGATAGTACTGAAATACAAACACTCAGCTTAGTGACTAATTTAGCTGTGAGCAGTGGTCCGGCATTACCTGGTGAAACCATAAGTGTCACTGTTTCACATACCGATACTGTGGATTATTTATCATTCGCAAGTATGTTAGGAAATACAAACGATGCATTCACAGGAATTAATAAGCTAGATTTAAGTGATTTAGTGATTAATGAGTCAGTGACCTATCGCACATCTGCTTATGATGCTGGTACAGAAGCTAATACTGAAAGTGCTGAAACAGTGCCTGGTCCTGCAGCTAATGGCGAAGCATATAATGCTGAACGTGATGACATTAATGATTTTGTGAGTATGCATGCTGGTATTATTACTAATGCTGATGGTTTGAGTACTTCAGTGCTGACTTATCAACAGAAGTTTGATAATCCAGTACTGTCGGTCACTATTACTCGCCTTAAATAAAGTTTTTCGGCCTACTTAATCATTGAGGTTTTTACCCTGGCCCCTTGGTGAGAAAGTAGGTCGATTTTTACGCTTAATTAAACACTAGCAATAATTTTTCTCACTAAATACAAAGTTAGTGAATACTAATGTGACTTTTTCTGGTCTTAATAATAGATGTCAACCAATGGGGTGTTAATCAATCATTACAATTTAGCTTTTGGTTTATGATGCTGTATTTATTCAAGTACAGTTGATGGTGATGATGATTTTCGCTTTGCTGGAGATGGTGTAAATTTTTCTCTAAGCAAAATGGCATTATTAGTTACGATGATGGTTTTTATTCACTTTGAATCACTTACAGTTAAGTACGATGAGTTAATGAAGTCGATAATTATCACTCGTATTAAATAAACCATAAGTGGCTACTTACCGTTCAAGTAGACCGATTTTATAGTGAGTTGAATAGATGGTAGACAGTATATTAATCGTTGAAGATGACCAAGATATCGCAGAGTTAATAAAAGTACATATGCAAGATCTTGGGATGCAAGTAACCCATTGTGATAATGGCGAGGATGCCATTGAGCAAGCCTTAACACAGCATTTTTCACTCATGATATTAGATGTCACATTACCAGGCTGTAGTGGTTTAGATGTGTGTCGCAAAGTAAGAGAAGTTAAACAAGAGCAAGCTATATTAATGTTAACTGCCCGTACTTCGGAAATTGATAGAGTGGTGGGGCTAGAATTAGGTGCTGATGATTATATGGCTAAACCCTTTAGTATTAGAGAGGTACAAGCTCGAGTTCATGCATTGTTACGACGAGTGCATCTGTTAGAGAAAAGTAAATTGCAAGAAACGAACGTTATTGAAACGAGCGTTATTTGTCATGGACAACTCATGATTAATCAGCGTACGCATGAGGTGGTGTTACGTGATAAAGCGTTAGATCTTACCTCAACTGAATTCGATTTATTGTGTTTTATGGCACGACATCCTAGCCAGGTTTTTTCACGTACTCAATTACTCGATAAAGTATGGGGATACCAACATAGTGGTTATGAGCATACCGTTAATTCACATATTAATCGTTTGAGAAATAAGCTTGCTAGTGGAGATGTAGCTTCATCTTCCAAAAGTTTTCCCGCCATCATCCAAACCGTTTTCGGGGTCGGTTACAAATTTAGTCCGGAAGGTGTAATTTAATGACAGTCTCTCTTTATCAGCGGATGACAATCGCGTTAGTGTTACTTTTTATTACCATAACCTGCCTATTTTCTTTGTGGTCGGCAAAGTTAGAAGAAACTGCTCGAGATGAATCAGGGCAGCGCTTACATCTAACGCTTGCCGAACATCTGGGTCACGATAATCCATTGTTAAAAGAAGGGGTTTATGATCTGCATGCCTTAAAAAACCTATTTCATAGTTTGATGATTTTAGGCCCTAGCTTTGAGTTTTATTTTGTCGCACCCAATGGCAATATTGTTAGTTATTCTGCTGAACCTGGTAAAATTAAGCGCGATCAAATTAATATTGCGCCATTGGTCGATTTTATTAATCAGAAAAAATCATTGCCTATCTATGGCGATGATCCGCGAAATGAAAGAGGGCAAAAAATATTCTCTGCGTCCCCCATCTATAATGGAAATAACTTACAAGGCTATTTGTATATTATTATTGGCGGCGAAAAATATGATTCTATTCTTGCGGATGTCCATTCTGAGCAATCTCTCTCTCACTCTATGGCCTTTTTACTCGCTGCTGTTATTTTATTTTTTTTAGTCTTATTAGCGTTGCTGCGTTATTTAACTCATCCATTAAAACTATTAACCGAAAATATTCGCGCTTTCAAAAAAGCTGGCTTTGAAAAAAGTAAGATTAAATTACAAAACTGGCCTGCTGCTAAACATAATGAAATCCATGAGTTAGGACAAGCATTTAATGAGATGGCAGAACAAATTAATTACCAATTTGTGCAATTGCAAAGTAATGATAAAACTCGTCGTGAAATGCTGACTGATTTATCGCATGACTTACGTACTCCGCTTGCTGCACTTCAAGGGTATTTAGAAACCATACAATTAAAAGGGCGAACGTTAAGTGATGAACAGCACCAACGTTTTATCGATATTGCTTTTAAAAATGCGAATCAACTTAAAAAGTTAGTCGATCAAATCTTTGAATTAGCACACCTTGATGGTGGCCAAGTTTCAATCCAACAGGAAAGTTTTCCTGTGGCTGAATTATTGCACGATATTGTGGCTAAATTTCAACATCGCATTCAAGAAAAAAAAATAACGCTCAAGGTCGAGCCTGAGGAGTGTCATTTTATGGTGTATACGGATATTGGTAAATTAGAGCGTGTATTAAGTAATCTTATCGATAATGCTATTCGTCATACTGATGTTGGTGGTCAAGTGGTTATAGAGGTAAATGAAAAAGACAATAATAAACTTAATATTGCTGTGATTGACAATGGCACGGGAATTCATGCTAAAGAATTGGCATATATTTTTGATGCGCGATACAGAGCCAGTAATGCTATCTGCGATAATAAAGAACATGGAGGTTTAGGTTTAGCGATAACACAAAAACTATTATTATTGCTTAAATCAGATATCCAAGTTGAAAGCCAAATCGGAAAGGGCACGACTTTTCATTTTAGTCTAAGTAAAACGAGTCAATCTTTTCATTAATTTTGGCCGATTAACTCATCAGTGTAATCAGTCATTTTTCATATTATTACGAATAAAAACTGCATTGAAGATGAATCTCTAAAGATCATCTTTTAAATGACCGCATATTATCTATACCCGTTATTGTTTAAGGCGCAACATGATGACAATCGCTAGTCTTTATCGAAGGTTGCAACTCAAGCTAAACACCGAGAGAGCTGTGAAGTAAATGTCTTCGTTGTTAGCATGTGTCGATTTATACCATTACGCTTAATTAAATGATCAGGCTGTTAGGCGGAATGGTATTAACCAGTTATATTTTCCTCTTTCTGCCTAGAATTTGTTCACTTCACTGCGTGCTGAATTTTGCACCTTGAATGGTGACGAGGATATGAGATATTAATTAATGCCGTCAATGTGGTAACTCTTAATTATTGAAAATAGAAGTTTTTCTGTTCTTTAACTACAATTTGTTTGCTCGAATTGTCTTATACCAATTGTATTATGTATGAGCTCTAAATTTTACGCAGGGAAAACGATTCAATTCGAGGTGTAAATTTACGTAAGCGTTTGTTTCCTTTTCTAAAATTATAACGAAGAAGTGAGTTGTTTTAGCAAGTAAAATAGAACAGTTAATTAACGTGATTGGTATTAAAGACTTATTTCACCATTTATCTAGGAAGTTTTCGATGAAAAGCTGGTTTACCAGATACCTATTTCTTAATGTACCAGAAGATAGTGAAGGCTATCGAAAAGTGGTTACCTCAAATTTTATTTTACTTTGTACATTAGTCGTTTTGTTATTTTTCACTATCAGTAATTACGCATATGGCAACGCTTCTCTTTATCGTGGCACATTAGTGTTGCTGATTATCTATACTACGACACTATTACTGTTTCAACATGAAAAAGAGTTGTTGATCCACATTATTTTGTGCGTGCTTGGAATAGGTATTTTAGGTTTGATTTATTTTAATAAAGGGCAGCAATACGTCCCTAATTGGAGCTTAGTATACTGTTATATTTTAATGGTTATGTATGGTTATAAAAAAGGTGCAGTATTAGCTGTTGCATACATGTCCCTAGTATTGATGATATTGTTAAGCGGAGTTGGCGATACCATAGATACCATTACTTTTATTCGTTTTACATCGGTCGCTTTGATCATGTTATTTCTTTGCTATATCACTGAACTGCTAATTGATAAAACCTTAAATCGTTTAGCTAAAACACAAGCTACATTGGAAAAACTGAGCATCACTGATGGCCTGACACAAATCTACAACCGTCGATATTTTGATAAAATGTTTAAACAAGAATTATCAACTCGTGAGGCTCATGAATTGAAATTAGTCTTATCTATGATCGATATTGATTATTTTAAACTTTATAATGATCAATACGGGCATCAGGCGGGTGATCTAGTTTTAAATGAAATTGCTGAGGTATTAAAGCAAAATTTAAACAGGGTTGATGGTTTTGCATTTAGAATTGGAGGGGAAGAGTTTGCAGTCTTGTTTTATGCCTCCAATAACCTCGAAGCGTTGACCTTAATCGAAACAATACAATCTCAGATTCGATCATTGAAAATAGAACATGCAAAGAGCCCCATCTCCTCTTATTTGACTCTGTCTGCAGGACTTGTGTTAATTCCCTCTCAGGTCTATGTGAGTGAAGAGTCTGCCTATAAACAATGTGATGCTTTACTTTATAAAGCCAAAGCGAATGGACGAAATCAAATAGCCTATTAATGTCACTAGCGCTTTTTAATGTTTCACAATTGTCGGTATTTATCTATTATGAGATATACACAGTTAAGGTGTTAAGGAATAATATCTCCTTAATACTTGACCCGCTTAATAGGATTTAAGCTAAAGGAATAAAGGACTATGAGAAAAGAAACCCTGTTTAATCTAATTCGACTCACCGTTTTAGCATTAATGTTGTCAAGTTGTGGCGGAGCAAGTTCTGATAAAGCTACGATTGTTCTTTCGGAAGAAGATAAGCCACCATCAGACGAGGAAGCTGCGGCATTTTTAATGCAAGCGACTTTCGGCCCTACTGAATCCAGTATTAGCGAGCTACAACAGATAGGTTATTCAGCATGGATGATCGCTCAGTTTAACCAACCTGTTGCCGATATGGTTGAAGAAACTCGTGCGCTAAGTGTCGGGACAACGAGTAATTTGAAATTCAACTATCACTCCCTTGAAGTTTTTTATAAGTTAGCCATCAGTGGCTCTGATCAACTTCGACAGCGCGCAGCATTTGCACTTTCTGAAATTTTTGTGACCAGTACTATTCCAAGTGCAATTATCAGAAAGTCATTACTTCACGCTAGTTACAAGCAAATAATTCAAGAAGGTGCCTTTGGTAATTTCCGAGATTTAATGGAAGAGGTGACTTATCACCCTTTGATGGGAGTCTCTTTAACCTACATTGGTAATCAAAAGGCAAACCCTGATACTGGCTCTGCACCTGACGAAAATTATGCTCGTGAAATTTTACAGTTATTCACCATTGGTTTAACGGAGTTAAACGAAGACGGTTCTGTTAAAAAGAGCGGTGGGTCAGAAATCGAGATTTATGATAATGATGATATAACTGAACTTGCAAAAGTATTTACAGGCTTGTATTGGGCGAATAAAAGTTTTGATGGGCGTGTGACACTACATAATGATGAGGAAAGCGATACTTCTCGTTTAGTGATGCATGATGAATATCATTCGGAAGGTAGTAAGTCATTTTTAGGTGGTCAGGTTGAAGGCTCTGGTGATGAAGATATTTCAGGAGCGCTAGATATCATTTTTAATCATGCCAATGTAGCTCCATTTATTTGTACGCAGTTAATTCAACGTTTAACTTATAGTAACCCTCATGGTTCGTCTTACACTTCTCGTTGTGTTAATGCCTTTAATACGGGTCTTTACACTTTACCTAATGGCACCGTGATTGGCACAGGTGAACGTGGTGATTTACCGCCAGTTTGGGCTGCTATTTTGCTTGACGATACCGCAAGAAGTCTCGATCGATACAATCAAGAAGATTACGGTAAAGCGCGTGAACCCATCATTGGTTTTATACATTGGGCTCGAGTGTCTGATGTTAATGATTTTGACGTTGATGAAACAACTTTACGTGGTACGTTAGGTGATGATGATTTCGGACAAACGCCTTATCAATCTCCCTCTGTCTTTAACTTTTTTCGCCCAGGATACGTACCAGCAGGCACATCCATGGGTGACTTAAATAAGGTGGTTCCTGAGTTTCAGGTAATGACATCAACCATATTAGTTAACTATGCCAATACGATGAAGTCATTTACCACGAGAGCAAGTGATGAAATAGGTTTTGTGCCTCATTATACAAAAGAGCTTGCTTTAGCTGCTGATCCCGAAGCTTTAACTAATCATATTAATTTGCTAATGACAGCCGGACGAATGGATGAACATACTTTAGAGGGCATTCGAAACACACTTAATGCAATTGAACTGCCAGATGAATCTGCAAGTAGGAGTGATGCTTTATTGGAGCGTGTTCGTTTGGCCATGCTATTAGCTGTAACAAGTAGTGAATTTCGGATGCAGTTTTAACTGCTGAAAAACATAATATTAAAGGATTGAACATTATGATAACCCGCAGAAGTTTTTTGAAACATACGTTAGCAGGACTTGGTGTTGCTGGTGGGTTTGCCACTAATTTAGCATCTTTTAATGCATTTGCTGCCGATACAAGTGAATATAAAGCGTTAGTTTGTGTCTTCTTAAAAGGAGGAATGGACGGTCATGACTTACTTATTCCTTATGATTTAACATCTTGGGGTAAGTTTGAAGCCCTTCGTGAACCCATTTTAAGTGCTTTTGATGGTGCTCCTGATGGTTTGTCTCCACGTCGGCGAGAAAATTTAATTGCGTTAAGTTCAACAAATAGTAATGGATTGGTGAATGATGGGCGAGAATTTTCATTATCGCAAGAGATGTTAGAAGTTGCTGAGTTATACCATTCAAATAAAATGGCCTTTGTAGGTAATGTCGGACCACTGCTTGAGCCGATTACTCGCCAAGATATTGATAATGGTGGTGGATCGGTTCCTCCAAGATTATTTTCTCATAATGATCAACAAAGTATATGGCAAGCGGGGCAACCCGAAGGTGCAAGTTCAGGTTGGGGAGGACGGTTTGGCGATATTATGCAAGCTGCTGGCGCAAATAGTAATGCTGCTTTTACTGCCATTACCACACGCGGTCAAAGTATCTTTGTGGAAGGTAATAACGTCAATGCTTTCCAATTATCGACTTCAGGTGGAAAAGCCATTTCACAAGTTAGTGGATCATCTAGTGCATTTAGAGAAGCCTATGATAATAACTTACGCGGCATAGGGAAAGACAGATCTAACCTTATTCGTAACGATATCATGGATATGACGAATACAGCGATTGATAATAATGCAACAATAAGAACTGCCTTTGGCACTTCAACAGGGAGTGAAGCTTTTCCTAGCACGAGTTTAGGTCAGCAGCTTTCGATTGTGGCTCGTATGATAGCAAACCGAGATAATCTTGGTATGAAGCGACAAATTTTTATTGTGGGAGATACGGGTTATGATACTCACTCCAACCAAGCTTCGGAGTTGGGGTTAAAACATATCGAAATTAGCCAAGCAATGAATGCCTTTTATAATGAAACGGTAGCGATGGGGTTAGAGAACAATGTTACTACGTTCACGGCTTCAGATTTTGGGCGTTCACTGGTTCCCAATGTGAGTGGTACTGACCATGGTTGGGGTAACCATCATATGGTCATGGGAGGAGCTGTTAATGGTGGTAATATTTTTGGAAATGTACCTGAAGCTGAAATTGGCCATGACTATGAAGTGGGACGTGGACGTTTGATCCCGCAAACTTCCGTTGAGCAATATGCTTACCCATTGGCGCGTTGGTTTGGCTTATCACTATCAGAAACTCAAGAATCGCTACCGAACTTAGATAGCTTTGATGCAACAGCTTTAGCGGGTTTACTGTCATAAAAAAGTGAGTCTTGATTGGTTTGCAATCATTGCTTAAATGTTAATACCAATTGTAGTAAGTATGTGATCTAAGTTTTACGCAGAGAAAAAAATTCAATTCGAGGTGTAAATTGACGTAAATGATTATTCCCTTTACGAAATTTACAACGAAGCAGTGAGTTGTTTTAGCCAGTAAAATAGATCAGCTATTTACTTTGATTGGTATAACTTAAATTATTCAGAGTTAGCCAAGAAAAAAAATGAACCTGTGGTCTGGCTAACTCTTCTGAATTAAATACTCCCATCATTTACTTTTCCCATTTTCATTTCTCATTGTATTTCTGAGTGTTAGAGATCATTTTTCATTTGGCATAGTTTCTGCAATTTATAAAATTCTTTGAACGAACGAGAGTAGGGTAATCTGAAGGGATTATTCATAAGTATCTAATCAATAAGACGATATTAATACTTTTTAAGTGAACTTGATGATCTAGTGCAGTAAATGAATGATACCTAAAACTTACAATATTCACATTGAAGTTACGTTCATTACAAAATAGTAGCCATTAGGTTCATTATTTAATGAAGCAAATGTTTGTTCTTATTTAAATTGAGCAGTGTCAGATGTTTTTCAATGTTTGATAGTCTGTGGTAATAGAAGGGGTTAATAAAATGGATGACAAGGAATATAAAAAAGCATTAGCTAAAAAAAGGCGATTGATTGCTGAACTAGCGGGACAAATCCACGATATTACTGAAGATACATTGTGGACTGAGTATATGGAACTACCTGTATTGAGTGAAAAAATGCAGTTATTGATGGCTGA
>JAOFNL010000058.1 GCA_028041985.1 Psychromonas sp.
GCGCTTTGTCAACACGTAATGATTCACCAGAAACAGCTAGTCGTCCATGGGATGAATCTCGAGACGGTTTTGTATTAGGCGATGGCGCTGGTGTATTAGTCATTGAAGAATACGAACATGCTAAAGCACGTGGCGCAAAAATATACGCTGAATTTGTTGGTTTTGGTATGAGTGGGGATGCATACCACATGACGTCACCACCAGAAAGTGGTGCAGGTGCAGCGGCATCAATGAAAAATGCGATTAAAGACGCAGGTATTGTGCCAAGTGATATTCAATATATTAATGCACATGGTACATCTACGCCTGCTGGTGATATTGCGGAAACTCAAGCTGTTAAAGGCATTTGGGGTGATGATGCAAAATCTATCATGATGAGCTCAACTAAATCTATGACGGGACATTTATTAGGTGCCGCTGGTGCAATCGAAGCAATTTTCAGTGTATTAGCACTTAAAGATCAAGTTGCTCCACCTACAATTAATCTTAAAAATCCTAGCGAAGGCTGTGATTTAGATTATGTAACTGATGGCAAAGCGCGCCCAGCGAACATTGAATATGCATTGTCTAATTCCTTTGGTTTTGGTGGTACAAACGGTACGTTAATATTTAAACGTGTTTAGTTTTAATTAAACTGAAACAAAATCAAGCCCGATCTTATCCATCGGGTTTTTTTATACCTAGATTTTCTATATAAATTTAAAACTGTAATGTTTTTAGCTACCGACCTTTCAAGGTATAATACCATTCCGCCTAACAACCTGATCATTATTGTTCGTTAAAAAAGTGTTTTTCTGCGTTGCATTCAATCGCAATAGCTAGCTATTACTCAATCATGCGCCTTGAACTACACTCTTTTTCCTTCGCAAGAATTGGTCATTTAATTAAGCGGAATGGTATAATCTTCAATTTCAATAATTAGCCGAGTATCATCTGATGTTAATAAACGGATTAAAAAGCAATGATATAAATGCAGCAGATCGAGGCTTAGCATATGGAGATGGCTTATTTTCTACGATCAAAATTGAGTCTGGGCATGTTGTTGATTGGACTTTACATCTAGAACGTTTAAAAGAGGGCGCTCAACGTCTATTTTTTCCTCAAGTTGATTGGCTTCAATTGCAACAAGAAATCTTTGATAGCGCAGAAACGATAAAAGCGCATCCGCATTATGTCTTAAAAGTGATCTTGACTAGAGGTAGTGGCGGTCGTGGTTACAGTGCCCAGGGTTGTGAACAGCCAACACGTATAATTAGCTTATCAGCTTTTCCTGAAATGTATTTTCAATGGCAAAAAAATGGTATTGCTATTGTTCAATGTGAAACTCAATTAGGTCGTAATAAACAATTAGCTGGATTAAAATCTTTAGCAAGATTAGAGCAAGTATTGATTAAACAAGAGTTAGCAAGTAAAGGCGCCTTGGAAGGTCTGGTTTGCGATGAATTTGGGCATGTCATTGAAGCATGCAGTGCTAATATTTTTGTTTTTCTAAACGGACATTGGATAACGCCTAAATTGGATTATTGTGGTGTAGCAGGAGTGATGCGCAAACGCATTTTAAAACATGCTTCCATCGATGTAACAGAACAAAATATAACTGTGAATGACATCAAACAAGCTTCATCGATATTTTTAAGTAATGCACTGATGGGAATTGTGCCTATCGTACAATATGAAGATAAACGTTATTCTACTGAGCAGTTGCAACGAATAATCGAATTACAACGACTACTGGTTAGCAAGGACGATTAAATCATGATTAAAAAATTAGCATTCATTTTATTATTTTTATGCGTAATTGCTGTTGCTGGTTTTATGTGGGCGCAACAACAAGTAAATTATTATTTACACTCACCGAGGGTAACTGAAACACAATTATTCACCTTGCAAGATGGTAGTTACTTTTCACATTTAGGTCCTCAATTAGTAGAGCAAGGTCTATTGGATAACACGACTTGGTGGAAAGTGGTTTCAAAATTAAAACCTGAGTTGACTAAAATTAAATCGGGTACTTATCAATTGCCTCAAGGTGCGTCTTTAGCAGATATCCTCATTATTTTAAACAGCGGACGTGAATATGAATATAAAATTACCTTCGTTGAAGGCAGTACGTATAAAGATTGGTTAGCCGTATTTACCAGTGCTGAAAATTTAATGCCACTTGACATGCCCGAGCAAGGTACATTAGATGCACAAGAGAAGGAAATTTTAGCTAAATTAGACAGTCCTTATCAAAAATTAGAAGGTTTGTTATTTCCTGAAACTTACCATTATACCGTTGGGATGAGTTCATTTAGCATCGTTAAAAAAGCTTACCTCCACCAACAGGCAATACTTAATAAATTGTGGGCTGAGAGGGATAAAAATTTACCTTATAAAACGCCCTATGAGGCGCTTATTATGGCTTCTATCATCGAAAAAGAGAGCGGGTTAGCGAACGACCGCGATAAAATATCCTCCGTCTTTGTTAATCGTTTAAGAATAGGCATGCGTTTACAAACGGACCCAACGGTGATTTATGGAATGGGAGAGCGATATAATGGACGGATCCGTAGTAAAGATTTACGCGAAAATACCCCTTATAACACTTACACAATTAATGGCTTACCACCGACACCGATAGCGATGCCGAGTGAAGAAGCGTTATATGCAGCGTTACATCCTGCGCAAACTAAATATTTATATTTTGTGAGTAAAGGTGATGGAACCTCTTATTTCTCTAAAAGTTTAAAAGAGCATAACAATGCCGTTAATAAATATATCCGAGGAAAATAAAATGTCAGCAGTGCAAAAATTAGCGGGTAAATTTATTGTTATTGAAGGATTAGAAGGAGCTGGAAAAAGTACCGCTATTCAATATATTCAAAATTGGCTGATCAAACAGGGATTAGTCGAAGCTCAGATAGCATTAACTCGAGAACCCGGTGGTACAACCCTCGCAGAGAAAATGCGTGAAATAGTCAAAATGGATGTACAAGGTGAGCAACTAGCTGATAAAGCAGAGTTGCTTATCATGTATGCGGCAAGAGTGCAGCTTGTTGAGCATAAAGTAAAACCTGCTTTAGCGGACAATAAAGTCGTCATTGGAGATCGACATAACTGGTCATCTCTGGCTTATCAAGGTGGTGGCAGAGGTATTGACTTATCCCTTATTAACGAGATTAAACAGGTAGCACTAGGTGACTTCAAAGCTGACTTTACTTTGTTCTTAGATATTGAACCTGAGTTGGGGTTAGCGCGAGCACGTGGTCGTGGAGAACTAGATCGCATTGAACGCCTAGCCATAGATTTCTTTAATCGTTCTCGAGCAGTATTCCAACAACTTGTTGTTGATGAGCCAAATTCAGTGAGTATTGATGCCAGCCAATCTTTTAACCAAGTTGAAGAGAGTATTCATACTCAGCTTGATAAATGGTTAGAGAGTTTATTGTAATGGCCACGACTGCAAGTGATAATCATCAAGATGTTACAGATAGCGTAAATGACATCTTTGAAAATGTAAGTACACCCTGGTTAACGCCATTTTACGAAAAATTGCAGAAAACTTACCATCAGAAACGTTTTGCGCATGGTTTATTATTTACGGGCAGTAGTGGTATTGGTAAATACAAGTTAGCTAAACAGCTAGCGCAATTTTTATTGTGTACTAACAAACAAGCGAATGATGCTTGTTATCAGTGTCATTCCTGCCAATTGATGAGTGCTAATACACATCTGGATTTTCATCTATTAGAAGCTGAAAAAAACAAATCCATTGGTATAGATCAAATTCGTTTATTAACAGAGAAATTGAATGAACGACCACATTTAGGTAATAATAAAGTGGTTCTCATCAAAGGCACTGAACAATTAACAGAATCAGCAGCTAATGCATTATTAAAAACACTTGAAGAGCCACAGGGTGATAGTTACCTAATTTTACTCGCTCGGACGCATCATCAATTGATGCCGACTCTATTAAGTCGTTTACAACAAACACATATCCATAGTCCAGACGATCAAACGTTAATTGATTGGTTATATGAGTTAGGTTATCAAGTCAGTGATTTTGGTGTCTTACGTTGGTTTCAAAACAGTCCGTTAGCATTGCTGAACCATCTCAAAGCATTGCAAGAAAATAGTGTGAGTGATACACGTCGAGAATGTGTCGAAGGGTTGTTTAATTTGCTTTATCAACCTTATCACTTGTTTGCCTTTGCACAAGCTATCGCAAAAGATGTTGACCAAAACCTCTTGTTAATGTTTTATTTATTACATGATATTCACCGTTTAAAATTAAATAACAATCATTTAGATGAAGATGCAATTTTTTACTTTGCTTTACCACAATTACAGATTTGGCAGTCACAAATATCACTTAAAAGCTTGCGCGTTTTAAATGATGAAATCTTAGAAGTGCGTAGTTTATTAGTAGGGCATCCTGCATTAAAAAAAGAATTACTCATCAATGCAATGTTAATAAAAATCAAAAATGAATTTAAAGGAAAGTAAGCCATGTTAGTAGATTCTCATTGCCACCTCGATCGACTGGATTATGAAAAAAAGCATATCGATATCGCGGATGTGATTGAAAAAGCAAATGCTAAAGGCATTACGCATTTACTAAGTGTGTGTGTGACGTTGGACGATTACCCTGCTATGGCTGAAATGATTGCGCCCTTTAAGCAAGTCTCGAGTACTTGTGGCGTACACCCACTATATAAAGATGCTGTAATGGACGAAGCCTTATTACTTGAGTATGCAAGTTCAGACAAGGTGGTCGCTATTGGTGAAACAGGATTAGATTTTTTCTATTCTCCTGAAACCAAAGAGTGGCAAATTGATGCTTTTCGTAAGCAAATTCGAGTTGCCAAAAAATTGAATAAACCTTTAATCATACATACTCGTGATGCTCGCCAAGAAACACTAGATATTCTCCGTGAAGAGGGGGCTGAACAAGTAGGTGGCATTTTGCATTGTTTCACTGAATCAATTGAAATGGCTGAAGAAGCGATGAAAATGGGCTTTTATATTTCAGTATCGGGTATCGTGACATTTAAAAATGCCAAAGAATTGCAAGCGGTGATTAAAGCAGTACCTTTAGAGCGACTGTTGGTTGAAACTGATTCTCCTTATTTAGCACCTGTGCCACATCGAGGGAAAGAAAATGAGCCTGCTTATACCTATGACGTTGCAAAATTTGTTGCGGAATTGAAAGGGGTCACTTTTGAGGAGTTAGCGAAAGTAACGACGAATAACTACTTTAACTTGTTTAAAAGTGCGGCTGTTTAATCCTTGGTATTCACAATATATGCACTTTTCAAATAGGAGTTTATTATGCAATCTGTGTTATTAAACGGGGAATATATTACACCCTCTAAAGTAGTCTGTATTGGTCGTAATTATGTCGAACACATAGCAGAATTGAATAACGAAATACCCACAGAGCCAGTCATTTTTGTTAAACCCAATTCTGCAATTTCAACTGAATTATCTTCGCATCCCATAGACGCGATTCATTACGAAGCTGAATTATCTTTTATTATTAAAAATAATCAGTTTGTTGCAGCTGGTATTGGCTTAGATTTAACAAAAAGAGAAGTACAAACTAGATTAAAAGAGAAAGGATTACCTTGGGAACGTGCTAAAGCATTTGATAAATCAGCCGTATTTTCTGAATTTGTACTTTTAAAACATGACAACGATAGCGTTCAATCACTGAGCTTAGTGTTATTAATCAATGATCAGATTATACAACAGGCTAATTACGATTTAATGATTTACAAACCAGTTGATATCGTTAAACAAGTCAGCGAATTCATGACCTTTGAAAATAACGATATTTTGATGACTGGAACGCCAAAAGGTGTCGGGAAAATAAATAAAGGAGATCGCTTTACGGGACAACTCTTTGCTCAAGATAAGCTGTTGCTAACAAAAACTTGGACCGTTTTGTAACCGCTAATTTGCCTTGTAAAATGCCAGTAAACTTAAACCGTTGCAGTGAAGATTTTAATATCGGTAATTAATTCTTCATTTGCAGCGTTTTATCCCCTGCAAAACGTCCTCAGCACTAGCCATATCACTTTGAACTGCGTAAAATTAAAGCCATATTTCTTATCACTTGTCTTAAAGTAGAGTAAATCGAATGCAGCACCTAGATGAAATCGTTGCTAATGCGCAACAACAGATCGAAAACGCCGCGGATATCAACGAATTAGAAGAAATTCGTTTACAATATCTGGGTAAAAAAGGCTTAATGACCGAGCAAATGAAAGGCTTAGGTAAATTACCTCCTGCTGAAAAACCTGCTGCGGGGCAATTAATCAATCAAGCGAAACAAGCAATTCAAGCGGTTTTAGTTGAACGTAAAAAAGGCATGGAAGAAGCGATTCTCAATGAGAAGCTTGCCTCTGAAACTATCGACGTAACACTACCAGGCCGTGGTTCAAAACAGGGTAATATTCATCCAGTAACACGCACTACTGAACGTATTGTTGAGTTTTTTAGTGAATTAGGTTTTGAAGTTAAAGACGGTCCTGAAGTTGAAGATGGTTACCATAACTTTGATGCGTTAAATATTCCACCACATCATCCTGCACGTGCTGACCACGACACTTTCTATTTCAACCCTGATTTAGTGTTACGTACACAAACATCAGGTGTACAAATTCGTACTATGGAAAATCAAAAGCCGCCTGTGCGAATTATTTCTCCAGGCCGTGTTTACCGTAACGATTATGACCAAACGCATACCCCAATGTTCCATCAGGTTGAAGGTTTGATGATTGCTGAAAACGTTAGTTTTACGCAGTTAAAAGGCATTTTACATGATTTCTTGCATAACTTTTTTGAAGAAGATTTAGAGATCCGTTTCCGTCCATCTTACTTTCCATTTACTGAACCTTCAGCAGAAGTTGACGTGAAAGGTAAAAATGGTTGGTTAGAAGTATTGGGTTGCGGCATGGTTCATCCAACGGTATTAAAATCGATGGGTGTTGACCCAGAAAAATACTCAGGTTTTGCCTTTGGTATGGGTATTGAGCGTTTAACAATGCTGCGTTATGACGTAAATGATTTACGTTCTTTCTTTGAAAACGATCTTCGTTTCCTCAAGCAATTTAAGTAAGGGTTAAGAATAATGAAATTTAGTGAAGCTTGGTTACGCGAGTGGGTTAACCCAGAAATTACACGTGATGAATTAACACATCAAGTGACAATGGCCGGTCTAGAAGTTGATGACGTAGAGCCTGTTGCTGGTGAGTTTACTAAAGTATTGGTCGGTGAAGTGGTTGAATGTGGTCCACACCCTGATGCAGATAAATTACAAGTGACCAAAATTAATATCGGTGAAGAAGAGTTAATTGATATTGTTTGTGGTGCAAAAAATTGTCGTTTAGGTTTGAAAGTCGCGGTTGCTGTTGTTGGCGCTGTATTACCTGGTGATTTTAAAATTAAAAAAGCAAAACTACGTGGTCAACCATCATTTGGTATGTTGTGTTCTGAGTCAGAACTAGGCATGGCAGAAAGTGCTGACGGCATTATCGAATTACCGTTAGATGCGCCGATTGGTCAATGCGTACGTGAATATTTACAACTTGATGATGTGATAATTGATGTTGATTTAACAGCTAACCGTGCGGATTGTTTAGGTATTGCTGGTTTAGCTCGTGAAGTAGCGGTGTTAAATGGTATTGAAGCAACGCAACCTACATGGGAAAACGTGCCTGTTAGCATCGAAGACCAAGTTGCGATTAACTTACAAGCTCCTGAAGCATGCCCTCGTTACCTTGGTCGTGTAATAAAAGGTATTAATCAAAATGCAACAACACCACTTTGGATGGTTGAAAAACTCCGTCGTTGTGGTGTGCGTAGCGTGGATGCGGTTGTTGATATTACACAATACGTGTTACTTGAGTTTGGTCATCCAATGCATGCATTTGATTTAACTAAACTAGACGGTGGTATTGAAGTTCGCCTTGCAGAACAAGATGAAAAGTTAACCCTGCTAGATGGTAAAGAAGTTAAATTAAATGCTGATACCTTAGTGATTGCCGATCAGTCTAAAGCATTAGCAATGGCAGGTATTTTCGGTGGCCAAGATTCAGGTGTACAAGAAGGTTCAACAGATATCTTCTTAGAAAGTGCATTCTTTGCTCCACTGGCAATTGCCGGCCGTGCACGCAGTTACGGTTTACATACTGATGCTTCTCATCGTTATGAACGCGGTGTTGATCCAGTTTTACAAGCAACAGCAATGGAACGTGCAACGCAGTTGTTAGTTGAAATTTGTGGTGGTGAAGTTGGCCCAATTACTGAAGCTGTGAGTGAAGCAAACTTACCAAAACAAGCAATCATTGAATTACGCCGTAGTAAGTTAGATCGTTTAATCGGCATGTCAATTGATTCAGAACGTGTTCTGCAAATCTTAACGCAATTAGGTTGTGTTGTGACAGAAACCGCTGAAGGTTGGTCTGCACTAGCTCCGACCTATCGTTTTGATATGGAAATTGAAGAGGATTTAATAGAAGAAGTCGCTCGTGTATTTGGTTACAACAATATTCCAAATATCGCACCACAAGCGGCATTGAAAATGCCTCCACATAATGAAGCGCGTTTAAAATTAGCTAAAATTCGTGATGTGTTAGTGAACCGTGAATATCAAGAAGCGATTACTTACAGTTTTGTAGACCCTGACAAGCAACTTAAATTACATCCACAAGCTGACGCACTTATTTTGCCACATCCTATTTCTAAAGAGATGTCAGCAATGCGCGTGAGTTTATGGACAGGTTTATTAGACAGCGTCTCTAAAAATCAAAAACGTCAACAAAATCGCGTTCGTTTATTTGAAACAGGTTTACGTTTTATTAAAGATGAGCAAGCTGAAAATGGCATTCGCCAACAAGCTATGTTATCAGGCGTTATTATTGGTAACGTTAATGATGAGCATTGGTCCATTGAAAGTCGTGCTGCAGATTTCTTTGATTTAAAAGCTGACTTAGAAGCGGTGTTAGATTTAACTGTGGATGATGCTAGCTTTGAATTTAAAGCAGAAAAGCATAGTGCATTACATCCTGGACAATCTGCTGGTATCTATCGAAATGGTCAAAACATCGGTTTCATCGGTAGTTTACACCCAAGCTTGAAAAAACCATTTGCATTAAATGGTCAGGCGATTATATTTGAGATAGAAGTTGATGCTATTTTAACTCGCCAATTACCACAAGCGGGCGACATTTCTAGGTTCCCTGCTAACCATCGAGATCTTGCATTTGTTGTTGATGACCACGTAAATGCGGGTAAGGTGTTAAAATTTATAGAAAAAATTGGCGGTTCTGAGTTAGTTAGCATAAACTTGTTTGACGTATACAAAGGACAAGGCGTTGAAGAAGGTAAGAAAAGTTTAGCAATAGGCTTGATCTTACAAGACACAACACGTACTTTGGAAGAACAAGAGATTGCTGATAGCGTTAATTTAATTGTTGAAGCGGTTTCTACGGAGTTTAATGCATCGTTGAGAGATTAATTTATGGCACTGACTAAAGCAGAAATTGCAGCACACTTATCGGAAGAACTCGGATTAAGCAAACGAGAGGCAAAAGAGTTTGTTGAGTCTTTCTTTGAAGAAATTAAATCAACCCTTGAAGCTGGTTCTCCAGTAAAAATTTCAGGTTTTGGTGGGTTTGAGCTGAAAGATAAAAGTGAACGACCTGGTCGTAATCCTAAAACTGGCGAAGATATTCCAATCGCAGCTAGACGAGTGGTTACCTTTAAAGCTGGTCAGAAGTTAAAAGAATTGGTCGAAGAAAGTTTGCCCAATACACCTAAGAAATAAACCATAATAATCTTAGAAAAAGTCGCTTAGCGGCTTTTTTTTTACCTGAAAATCAACGTTAACATGAACTGATGCACAAACTTATTTTAATATGTCACTACAATTAATACCAATCGAAGTAAATAGCTGATCTATTTTACTGGCTAAAACAACTCACTTCTTCGTTGTAAATTTCGTAAAGGGAATAACCATTTACGTCAATTTACGCCTCGAATTGAATTGTTTTCTCTGCGCAAAATTTAGCTCACATACTTACTACAATGGGTATAATCATGTTTTTTGCTGTTTATTTTGGTTTTTATTTTTCAATTATACTATTCACTTAATTTAAACAAAGCGTAATTAAGTGAAAAGTAATTGTTCGTACTAAATACAACACAAAAATACACTTTTAAGCTAGAAGTAATGATCAGGTTGTTAATAAATTAGTATGGGTCTTGAGCTGGTAAGCGTTTAATAAAAACGATTGGGGTAGGTGATTGTGAGCAAATATAAAAAAATCGTAATATTAACAGGTGCAGGTGTTTCTGCTGAATCCGGTATTGAAACTTTCCGTGCTAAAGATGGGTTATGGGAAAAATATAAACTTGAAGATGTTGCCACTTTAGATGGTTATAAGCGGGATCCGCAGTTAGTCCTCGATTTTTATAATAAACGTCGCCAAGATTTTTGTTTAGGTGATATAAAACCGAATGCTGCTCATTATGCATTAGCAGAATTAGAAGAAAAATTTGCGGGTGAATTTTTATTAGTTACGCAAAATATAGATAATTTACATGAACAAGCAGGTTCAAAAAATGTAATTCATATGCACGGTGAGTTATTAAAAGTAAGGTGCGCTAAGACCAATCAAGTTATTCAGTGGACCACGGATCTAACACGTAACGACTTTTGTACTTGTTGCCAATATCCTTTAGAGCTTCGTCCTCATATTGTGTGGTTTGGTGAAATGCCACTCGGTTTAGATATTATTTATCATCATCTAGCTCAAGCTGATCTGTTCATTGCAATTGGTACTTCTGGGACGGTTTATCCTGCTGCAGGTTTTGTTGAAGAGGCAAAAAGCGTAGGTGCCGATTCTATCGAAGTAAATTTAGAGTTGAGCGAAGTACATAGTCACTTTGATATTGTTGAACAAGGAAAAGCAACGCAAGTGGTGCCTAAACTCGTTAAAAAATTGTTAAGTTAAAGCATGTCATCTTGTTGATTTTTAAAT
>JAOFNL010000059.1 GCA_028041985.1 Psychromonas sp.
TGATTGACCAAGGGGCGGATGATACAACCAATGCCGTTTCTATCCGTCAATTCTTTGAAAAAGTGTGTGATATCAACACCACGCAAGCGACTAAACAGGCGACCGTGATTCAAACGCGCCATCGTATTCCTGAACAGGCATTACAAGCGGGTCAAATTCTTGTTTTCCAAGTGCCCATTCCTGAGCCATTGCGCTTTATTGAGCCTAGAGAAACTGAAACGAAGAAGATGCATGCCTTACAAGAGTATGGTTCGATGCAGGTAAAACTCTATGAAGACATTGTTCAATATGGCTATATCGCCACCAGTTATGCTTATCCAGTGAAAGTGAATGGTCGCTATTTAATGGACCCATCGCCTATTCCAAAGTTTGATAACCCAAAATTAGATCAATCTGAAGCCTTAATGCTGTTTGGTGCAGGGCGTGAAAAACGCATCTATTGCATTCCGCCTTATACCGATGTGAAGAGTCTAGATTTTGAAGATCACCCCTTCACGATTCAAAGCTGGGAAGCGCCTTGTAGTTTATGCGGTTGTACCGACAGCTTTTTGGATGAAGTGTTGATTGATGACCAAGGTCAACGGATGTTTATCTGTTCCGATACCGATTTCTGTCAGGAACAACAAACAGCTAAGTCAGGAGTAGATCATGAATAATGCACAGCGTGTCACTGATACAAACACAGACACCAACGAATCTAAACCGATACAGACAGACAACGTCATCCAATTAACGAGTGCACCTTTATTATCGGCTGAAAATATCAGCATGTTGTATGCACCAGGTAAAGGATTTGATGATGTGAGCTTAACGCTTTATCCCGGTGAAGTGCTTGCGATTGTTGGGGAGTCTGGCTCAGGTAAAACAACGTTATTAAAAAGTTTATCGGGTCGTGTCGCACCGCAACAAGGTAGCGTTAATTTTCAGCAAACACCTTTTGAAATGACAAACCTATATGAGATGAGTGAAGCACAGCGCCGAGGAGTGATGCGCGAGCATTTTGGCATTGTTCATCAGCATCCTATGGATGGTTTACGTGCACGAGTATCTGCTGGTGGCAATATTGGCGAACGCTTAATGGAAGTGGGCGCTCGTCATTATGGTGATATTCGAGAACAGGCAAAAACGTGGCTAACCGCGGTAGAAATTGATGTCAGTCGCATCGACGACATGCCCTTAACCTTTTCTGGTGGTATGCAACAGCGTCTACAAATTGCTCGTAATTTAGTCACACATCCAAAATTGGTGTTTATGGATGAACCTACGGGTGGTTTGGATGTGTCAGTACAAGCTCGCTTGTTAGATTTGATCCGCAATTTAGTGCGCGAATTACAACTTGCCGTAGTGATTGTGACTCATGACTTAGCGGTTGCAAGGTTACTGGCTGATCGCATCATGGTGATGAAACAAGGGAAAGTGGTTGAGTCTGGATTAACCGATAGGGTGCTTGATGACCCTCGTCATGCTTATACACAGCTATTGGTTTCATCGGTATTACAACAATAATCGCTTTAATAATTAGGAATACTTATGACGGCTATCATGATTGCCAAGGATGTTCACAAAACCTTTGTTTTACATAACCAAGGTGCAGTGCAACTTCCCGTTTTAAAACAACAGAATTTAGAGATTTTTGCTGGGGAGTGCTTAGTACTCAACGGTAGTTCAGGATCAGGAAAATCTAGTTTATTACGCTCATTGTATGGCAACTACGAAATAGACCAAGGGCAACTGCTCATTCGCCAAGGCGAGCAATGGTTGGATATGGCAACAGCAGAGCCTCGACAAATTATCGCATTACGCCGCACGACCATAGGTTGGGTGAGTCAGTTTTTACGGGTTATTCCTCGCTTGAGCGCGTTAGATATCGTGATGCAACCGATGTTAGAAAATGGCATCACTCAAGCGGAAGCAAAACCGCGTGCGGAATCGTTATTAGCGCATCTCAATGTGCCAGAGCGTCTTTGGCACTTAGCGCCAGCGACCTTTTCGGGCGGTGAACAACAACGCGTCAATATTGCACGCGGATTTGCACTTGATTATCCCATCTTATTACTTGATGAGCCGACAGCCTCATTAGACAAAAATAATACACAGCGTGTGATTGAGCTGATTGAAGCTGCCAAAGCACGTGGCGCAGCCATTGTTGGTATTTTTCATGATAGCTGGGTGCGAGAGCAAGTGGCTGACCGTTTACACCAAATGCAAGAGCCCATTAATCAATAGGACAGAAAGATGATTATTAGTAATGTGAATATGATCCTTGAGAATGAAATTATATTAGGGTCATTAGAAGTCAATGATGGAAAAATTGCCACCATCAGTGAAACAAAAAGCCAACTAAGCAGTGCTATTGATGGGCAAGGATCTTTCCTGTTGCCGGGGTTAATCGAGCTGCATACGGATAACTTAGAAAAATTTTTTACACCTCGTCCTAAAGTAAATTGGCCAAGTGGTTCTGCCATGGCAAGTCATGACGCATTAATGATTTCAAGTGGTATTACTACGGTGTTAGACGCCATTGCATTGGGTTATATCAATGACCAAGGTACGCGCTTAGATAACTTAGAACGTATGTTGAAGTGCATTGTTAGCTCGCAAGAAAAGGGATACAACCGTGCACAGCATATGTTGCATTTGCGTTGTGAGTTGCCTAATGAAGACACGGCCAACATGTTTGAAACTTTAGTCGAACAAGGGCCTGTTGCGATGGTGTCGTTAATGGATCATACCCCTGGTCAACGTCAGTTTATCGATAGTGAAAAATATCGCACCTATTATATGGGGAAATATGGCTTAAACGAACAAGAGATGATCCGTTTTGAATTTGAGCAAACGATTGCTTCTGAAAAATGGTCTGACATTAATCGTAAAAAAATAGCCGCTTCTGCCATTGCTCGCGGTATTGCACTGGCGAGTCACGATGATGCAACAGAAGCACATGTTATCGAATCTGCAGGATTAGGCTGTTGTATGGCAGAGTTTCCAACCACTGTCACTGCGGCAAAAGCATCGCATGCAGCTGGATTAAAAGTGATGATGGGTGCCCCTAATATTGTGCGAGGTGGTTCGCACTCAGGCAATGTAGCGGCGGCTGAGCTAGCAAGGGAAGGCGTGTTAGATATTCTTTCTTCTGATTATTACCCTGCCAGTATGCTCGATGCCGCATACCAAGTAGCGAACATGGAAGATAACCATTACAACTTATGCCAAGCGATTCAAATGGTGACTTTAAATCCTGCAACTACATTAGGGTTAACAGACCGAGGCGTGCTCGCAGAAGGTAAACGTGCAGATTTAGTCTTAGCTAAACCAAATGAAGAACGATTACGAGTGCTACAAGTGTGGCGTGAAGGTGAGAGAGCATTTTAATGGAATTAGGGCAAGGTAAGCTTTTCTATCTTATTGGTCCCTCTGGGTCAGGAAAAGACAGTTTATTAAATTCAGTGCGTAGCCAATTGATTGGTACTTTGCCTTTATTGATTGCGCATCGCTATATCACACGCTCTGCAACGGCAACGGGCGAAAATCATATTGCCTTAAGTGATGCTGAATTTTTACAACGTCAACAAGGTGGATTATTTGCAATGCATTGGCAGGCAAATAGCTGTGCTTATGCATTGGGTTGCGAAGTCCACACATGGCTTGATAAAGGATTTTCAGTGCTAGTGAATGGTTCTCGTGGTCAACTTGAATTAGCACAACGCACCTTTGGTGAGCGATTACAGGTTATTGTTGTAACAGTAACTGCAGATATTTTAGCGCAACGCTTATTAGCGCGTGGTCGTGAAAACCATGAACAAATAACAGCGCGACTACTACGTAATGAACAATTACAACAGCAGTTATCTGATGGTTTTTGGCGTTTAGATAACAGCGGTTTATTACAAGATAGCGTTGATAAGCTAAATGAATATTTACTGCAGCAGATAAAAAGGGGCGATTAAATGAGGTTGACCTTATTAGGTACAGGTAATGTTCAAGGTTGTCCTGTGTATGGGTGTAAATGCTCCGCTTGTTTGCGATCGCAACAAGATGCTCGCTATTCGCGGCATTTATGCTCTGCATTACTGGAGCATGATGGCAAAAAAGTGCTGTTAGATGCTAATCATCCTCAGTTACAGCAGTTGTTTCCCGCTGGCACAATTGATGCGATTTTACTGACTCATTACCACATGGATCATGTACAAGCCCTATTCGACCTACGTTGGGGAGTTGCGCCTTCCATTCCAGTGTATCAACCCAATGATCCTCAAGGCTGTGATGATCTATTTAAACATCCGGGATTATTACAATTTCAACCAGCTAATCAAGCGAATATTCCTTTTCAATTAGTGGGTGTTGAAGTGATGCCATTAACGCTACAGCATTCTAAAACGACCTTAGGTTATTGCTTTAATAGTCCGCAAGGAAGCATTGCTTATTTGACCGATACACAAGGTATCCCAGCGGAAAGTTGGGACTATTTGCTTGAGAAAAAGCCCGATTTTATTGTTATTGATTGTAATAATTCGCCCTTACAACGACCTAAAAATCATAACAATTTACAGGATGTATTAACGTTAGCCGAACGGTTGCCCAATACCTGTTGGGTGCTCACACACATTAGCCATGAATTAGATTGTTACCTATTAGAGTACCCTCACTGCTTAAGGGACAACATGGTAATTGGTCATGACGGACTGCAAATTAATCTGTAACTATTTCAACGTCATTTGTCATCAAAGGAGTGTCTCTTATGTCAAAGGTACAACCAGGAAAGAATTTACAAGCGCAAGCAAGCATTGCTGAATCGGCGACAATCACTAACAGTCAGTTGGGATGTTGGACAGAAATAGGTGAGCGTTGTTTGTTGGATAATGTTGATTTTGGTGACTATAGCTACGCACAAAATGATGTTGATATTGCATTGTGTGAAGTAGGCAAGTTTGTCTCCATTGCCTCTAACGTGCGCATAAACCCAAGTAATCACCCTTGGTGGCGACCTAGTTTGCATCACTTTAGTTATCGCCCACAAAAGTTTGGTATGAGTGAGCAAATTGATGAGACTATTTTTGCATGGCGATCAGAAAACAAAGTCACCATCGGACACGATGTATGGATCGGGCATGGTGCAATCATTATGCCGGGCGTGAATATTGGCAATGGAGCCATTGTTGGCTCAGGTAGTATTGTAACCAAAGATGTACCCGCTTGGAACATAGCAGTAGGCAACCCTGCAAAAGTATTACGCCCTCGATTTGAGCAAACAGATTTAGGCTCGCGTTTAGAAGCACTCGCATGGTGGGATTGGACACATGAACAACTAGCGGAAGCACTGCCGTTATTTCAACAAGATTGCCTTGCATTTATTGAACATTATGAAAAGAAATAGGGTGTTGTGGTCATCATCTTCGCCACTATTTTATAAGTTTCTTGCTTAAAAAAGAGATTGTCATCGCTCAGCGATATCGCTTTTTCAAAATCTACCTGTTACGCATTTCAAACATTATTCCGTATTTTTGTTGTTAATACGGAATTTTTCTATCTATCCACCGGAAATGCGGATAAATTCTGTTTAATTATTTGTTCTATGCTTGATGATTTATAAAAAGGTTACATATATGAAAAGAAACAAGTATCTCAAAGTTATTATTTCAATAGCTTTACTTTTATCGTTACCTGTTAGTTCAATTGCAAAAGAAATGCCATTAAACCTTGTAGATTTGGTTAATGGTAGTGAGTTAATCGCTATAGTGGATGTTTTTGAAATTGAATCACAAGGTAAATCAAAGGCTAGTAATGCGAAAGCAATAATAAGAAAAACTTTAGTTGGTTATTCTGAGAACAATATCATTGACATGAATTGGAATGGCATATCAATAACGGAGTTAGGACAATGGATTGTGTTCTTAAAAAAGGATTTGCATGAATATCGAGCTACAAATGGAACTCGTTCCTTTTGGAAAATTGATAATGCAATATTGGATAAAGGAGAGTGTTGTTCTCTCTTTATTGTAAATCGCTCACCAGTTAAGTATTTAAACATTGACCCAAATTTGTTTAGTAATCAGTTAGTTTATATAGATGATCTGCCCAGAGAAAGTAACCCTATAAAATTAAGCGGCATTGAAGTAAAAAAATTAGAAAGTTATATTCAAAGTATAACTAAAAAGGATTAATAAAATGAAAATGGCTCAAACTGATATATCAAAATATCCAAAATTTTATAGTTATGTTAAAAATGACATTTCTAGCTTAATAAGTTCTAGTTCAATTGTATCAGCAATCAAAAAATTTTCTGGGAGCACAACACGAAGTTCCATTAAACAAGGTTTAATGTGGGGAAGTGGCCCTAATATAAAAATTGTCCCTACGTTAGTTTGCGCTGGTAGTAATGCTTATGGTTGTTACTATTGGGGAAGTAATGAAATTCAAATCGATGAATCATTAGTCAAGTCATATGAATCAGGAAAAGATTTGAGACATACAAAAAAAGGAGCTCTGGTAAGTGTAGCTGGCGTAACGTTATTGCATGAATTAACACACTGGGCAGACGCTAAAGACGGTGTTGATGATCCCGTTCCTGGCGATCCTACAAATGAAGAAGGTAATGCTTTTGAATTTGAAGTTTACGGCAAGATCATTGTTCTTTAATGCATATAATCGGGTAGCCGGAGGTTTCTAGCCTCCAGGCCCACACCACTCTGCATGCGGCTCATCTGCTTTATGAATAGTAAATGTTGAACCACGTTTCCCTTAAGAAAAAGTAAGGGATACCCAAAAGTTAAAATGCTTAAGCTGTTGATGTTATTGCTATTAAAAAGTGACTGTCCAGTGCTTGCCCTCAAAATTTGATTTGTCGATTTAAAAAATGATTTTACTTTTATTTCTAAAGTTAATGGGGTTTAACTTCATTTTAAGTTGCTTAATTTGTTCACTCGTTTCCTGCGATTATGAGGTAATATCTGTTAGCTTTGAAAAGAACACTAATTGGTCACAAAATAAAGGGCGTATCGTATCAAATATTGACCCTATGCGAATCGCTGACTCAATTAAAATTAGCTCGTTATTTGAACGCTTATTAGCATGGATTGCTAATCAGATGAATTTGAAATATTAAGGAACTTACTAATGTCTTTAAAACTAACTAAAACTAAACTTTCGATAGGACTTGCTCTTTGCTGTCTTTATATCCCCTTTGCCAATGCCGCTACTTTTGTTATAGAAAGAAATGGTCAAAGTTTTGCTATTGAAGGTGATGATGAAAGTGAACAGCTTTATACTGGTGATAGCGTGTCTAGTAATACAAATCAACATTGGGTGCAGTTAACGCGAGATGATGGTTATTATGCTTATAAGCAGTTTGGTACAAATTTGTGTTGGGATGGTGGTGATGATGGTAGTAAACGTCAAGCAATTACCCTGGAGACGTGTGATTCTGACAATCTGAATCAACATTGGGAAAAAATCACAGATAGTAGTGGTTCGAAAATTTATCGTTTTGAAAAGCGTAATACATCAGGCTATTCAATTTATAGTTCAGGAAAAACAGATGGAGAGCCAGTGCATCTTTGGCCTTCAGATGAGACTAATGCGGCTCAAAAGTGGGAACTAACTAACATAAATGATCTCGGTATTACAGATGATATAAGCATTACAGATGATATAAATATTACAAGTGAGCTCGGTATTGATTCATCAACAGGTTATGCTGAAAATTATACTTTAACTGGTCAGGAGATGACTTTAGATTTTGATGAAATCTCTTGGAATACAGTTAAGGTTAAAACGTCAAGTGAGCTTGAAGCTGCACTTTCAGGAGCATCAGCAGGTGATAAAATAGTAATTGCATCTGGTACTTACGTGGGTAATTTTAAATTAACTAAAGGGGCATACAAGAGCAAACCAATATGGATTGTAGGTGAAAGCACATCTAATATGCCTATACTTGATGGTGATGACTATAATAACAGCACGAGTTTAGCTATTGATGGTGGAAGTGCAGGTGGTATTGCTTATGTATATATTCAAAATATAAAAGTGACTAATTCTAGAACGGGTATTGCTGTTGATCAAGCGGACTATGTCACTATAGATAATGTTGAAGTTTACGATGTTGGTCAATCTGCTATCCATCTTAGAGATGGTAGTAAATATAACATCATTAAAAATTCTTATATTCATGACACAGGCCTTTATAACGTTAAATATGGTGAGGGCGTGTATATTGGCTCTGATTATACAAAATGGCCAGGTGGAACTAGCTCTTCTGAATATGATCCAGCTGTTGATTATGCTCAAATTTTGAATAATAAAATTGGCCCTAATGTAACGGCTGAGCATATTGATGTTAAAGAAGGCTCATCTCATGCTTACATTATAGGCAATACATTTGATGCAAAAGGCATGAACGATATTCTTAATGGTGGTTTAAGCTTCATTGATTTCAAAGGTAATTATGCTGAAGCGGCTTACAATACTGGCGACCAAAATAATAACGAATACTTTGAAAATGCATTTGAAATTAATGAAAAGTCGAATGGATGGGGCGCTTATAATGATATTCATGATAATACCGTGACCTTTGACGATAAATATTATGATAGTAGTAATGTATCCGTTACGATTACATTACCGTTAGGATCTGGTGGTAATAGTGATAATGTTAAAACAACAAATGATATAAAACCGACACATTGGGTAGTGAAAAATAATGTAGATGGTACCAATACAGTTTCTAACAATACCAGAGATCCAAAAGATGAAAATAAGATGTATACAGGGCTTTAACTCAATATAGATTTTAATATTAAGCAGTCATTAAACGTTGACTGCTTTTTTATTACCTACTGATTATTATTTACTTCCCCTTAAGATCCGCCGTTTTTTATAATGTAAACTGACTCTGGCCTAAATGGTAACGGGTACATCAATCATAGTTTATAGGCTAAAAAAATTCCTTCTCGTTATCAATTCCGTAAAAGAACAACTAGTCACATTAACTAAACATACATAGAGCCCAATAATATCAATTGGCTAATAATACCAATCACGTTAATTGATCTATTTTACTTGTTAAAATAACTTATTTCTTCGTTGTAAGTTTCGTAAAGGGAATAACCATTTATCTCAACTTACGCCCTGAACTAAGCCATTTTTCCTGCGTAAAATTTAGATAACTTATTTGATGTAATTGGTATAATTAAAACGATGTTCAATGTGGCTACGACGTTTTTCAACGTTGAGTTTTCCAAGTTGTTTTCTCATTTTAGCAAAGTCAAATAGGATATTTGGGTTAGTTGATATTAGTATATAAGCACGAGTAAGATGCGAGCTATTAGCTAAATTGATACCACTTTATTGATAGCGAAACATTATGCCTTCGTCGCATTAATTCAGTAATTCATCATATATGTCTAGTGCTATGTATATCGATATCACCTAAATTGTTGAGGTGGGAATGACCTCTATAACCTAATTAAATGAGGCTAAAACGCAATGTTCAACTTCTAAAAAATCACCCTCCTTTTTTTATGATTTAAATTTGACTTTCATGATGAAATAAATAATAAAATCAATAGTTTAAGTTACTACTAAAGAGATATTTATTCATTTAAAGTGAGATCTAGCTCTAATTATTTTTGAAAGGAAATAATCTGACCATATCGAAATGTATAATTTTCCACTTGTATTCATAACAATAACTAATAATAAAAATTAAGGATGAATAGAACATTATGGAATTTGAAAAAATGCTATATGAATTATCGACTAAGGATGGGTCTGATCTTTATTTAACGACTGGTGCTCCACCTTCTGCGAAATTCCAAGGTTTATTGCAACCTCTGACAGATCGTTGTTTTGCTGATGGCGAAGTGGCTAAAATTGCTAATCATTTAATGGACAGTGAGCAAAAAGCTGAATTTGAGCAAACTTTAGAGATGAATTTAGCTATTTCTGTGAATGAAGTTGGCCGTTTCCGTATCAATATTTTTAGGCAGCGTAATGAAGTTTCTATTGTCGCACGTAACATTAAAGTCGATATACCTAAATTCGAAGCATTAGGGCTACCTGATGTGTTGAAAGAAGTCATTATGGCGAAGCGTGGTTTAGTGTTATTTGTTGGTGGTACGGGTTCAGGTAAATCAACGTCTTTAGCTGCATTAATTGATCACCGTAATAGTAATGCATCAGGGCATATTATTACTATTGAAGATCCTGTTGAATTTGTACATTTACATAAAAAGAGCATTATTAACCAAAGGGAAGTTGGTGTTGATACACGTAGTTTCCACGATGCGTTAAAAAATACTTTACGTCAAGCTCCCGATGTCATCTTAATTGGAGAGATTCGAGATAAAGAAACAATGGAGCATGCGCTTGCCTTTGCTGAAACAGGGCATTTGGCTATTTCTACATTACATGCAAACAATGCCAATCAAGCGTTAGATCGTGTTATCAATTTTTTCCCTGAAGAGCGACGTAGTCAGTTATTGCAAGATCTTGGTAACAACTTAAGAGCCTTTGTATCGCAACGCTTGATCCCCACAATAGATGGTAAGCGCTGTGCTGCTATTGAAGTGTTAATAGGTACGCTTACTGTACGGGATATAATTAGACGTAGTGAGTTTGAATTATTGAAAGAAGTAATGGAAAAATCTCAACAACTGGGTATGCAAACTTTTGATTCTTCACTTTTCAATCTCGTCAAAGCAGGGCGTATTACCCAAGAGGAAGCCATTAAAAACTCAGATTCGCCAACTAATCTTGCACTTAAGTTTAAATTAGATTCAGGCAGTACAGCTCCTCAGGAAAAAGAAAAGTCCACATTAAGTCTTGAAT
>JAOFNL010000006.1 GCA_028041985.1 Psychromonas sp.
CCATTTAACCGATTATAAATTCTATGAAGCAGTAATGAATTCTCATGCACGCTTTACTTACACTAAAGTGGCATCAATTCTAAAAGGTGACCAAGCATTACGTGAGCAATACAAACCATTAGTGCCACATTTAGAAGAGTTAAAGAGTCTTTATAAAGCGTTTAAAAAAGCACGTAAGATACGTGGCGGAATGGAGTTTGAAACATTAGAAGTGCGTTTCTTATTTAATGAAGCACGTAAAATTGACTCCATTGTTCCATTAGTGCGTAATGATGCTCATAAGATCATCGAAGAATGTATGATCCAAGCGAATGTTGCCTCTGCACGTTTCATTGAATCAGCCGGAGCATCTGCATTATTCCGAGTACATGAAACACCAAGTGAAGAAAAATTAGCAAACTTCCGTTCATTTTTAGGCGAATTAGGCTTAAGTCTTAATGGCGGTGAAAAGCCAGCGCCACGTGATTATGCAGATTTAGCAGAAACCTTTGCAGATCGTGATGATAAAGAACTGTTACAAACGATGTTATTGCGTTCAATGAAACAAGCGGTATATCAAGATGAAAATCTAGGTCACTTTGGTTTAGCATTGAGTGAATATGCCCACTTTACATCGCCTATTCGACGTTACCCTGATTTAGTATTACATCGTGCGATAAAATATTTAGTAGCGCATCAAGCAAATAATCAATTAAAAACGAAATGGACTGAAACAGGTGGTTACAATTACCAAAGTGAAGAAGTCCATCAATTAGGCGAGCATTGTTCCATGACTGAGCGTCGTGCAGATGATGCAACACGTGATGTAGCCGATGCTTTAAAATGTGAATACATGCAAGATCACCTAGGTGATACCATGGTCGGTACTATTGCCGCCGTGACTAACTTTGGTTTCTTTGTCCGTTTAAATGATATTCACATTGATGGTTTAGTGCATGTCACAGGTTTAGTTTCAGATTATTATATTTTCGATGCAGGTAAACAAACCTTAAAAGGTGAACGTACTGGACGCATTTATCGTATTGGTGACGTTTTAGAAGTTAAAGTATTATCTGTTAATTTAGACGATAAGAAAATTGACTTTGAATTAGCTGATGAAGCCGTCGCTGGACAACGCAAGCGAGGCCGTAAACCAGAAGCGAAAAATTCAGAGCGCCCTATCGATAAACGTGCTCGCAGTAAAACTCGACGATCAAGAGATAAAAGGTCATCGAATGCAAAAATAACGAATGGTATACCTAACGACCAAAATTCAGAGAAACAACAGGAAGGTAAATCTGCTCCAGCAAAGAAAAAAACAGTCGCCAAAAAACGCCCTATTAAACAAGGTGTAAAAAATACACTTTCTTCTAAAAAGAAAAAAACAACGGCCACTAAAAAAAGTCGCCCGGGACGAGCAGAGCGTTCTCGCAATAAAGCTAAAAAAGCAGATTAACTTAGCCTTATTATGAACACTGAATCAGCGAGTTATTTAATGTTTAAAATAAATGATTCGCTGTGAATTAATAAAAAATTAGAGATTGAAAATGAGTAAAAGTGAAATTATTTACGGTATACATGCCGTTGATGCTTTATTAGAAAAACAACCTGAACGTGTCATTGAGATCTACGCACTTAAAGGGCGTGATGATGAACGTCTAAATGATGTGCTTAATAAAGCAAAAGAATGGGGCGTATCAGTACAATTAATGTTGCGTAAATCATTGGATGAAAAGTCTGATGGGGAGCAACATCAAGGTATTATTGCACGTGTCAAAGCGGTAAAAGTATTAACTGATCATGATTTAGACCCAATTTTAAATGAGTTAGATGTAGCGCCATTTTTGTTGATACTCGATGGTGTCACTGATCCTCATAACTTAGGTGCTTGTTTACGAAGTGCAGAAGCGGCAGGCGTTCATGCAGTGATAATCCCTAAAGACAACTCTGCAAGCCTAACACCAGTGGTACGTAAAGTAGCTTGTGGAGCTGCAGAGTCAATTCCGTTAATTCATGTCACTAATCTAGCTCGAACAATGCGTAGTTTACAAGAAAAAGGCATCTGGATTTACGGTACAGCAGGTGAAGCCGAACAAAGTATCTATGACTGTAAGTTAGCAGGTGGCATGGCATTAGCGATGGGAGCAGAAGGAAAAGGACTACGTCGTTTAACACGCGAACATTGTGATGAATTGATTAAATTGCCAATGGCCGGTGCAGTATCTAGTTTAAATGTATCAGTTGCTACCGGCATTTGTTTATTTGAAGTGGTTCGTCAGCGCCGATAACCAACATGAAAAATATAAAAAATTAAAAAGCATACATAAGATTTAAACCAGTAGATACTTCTTTATTTACCGTATCTACTGGCACATTTTGGTTATACTTGTAATTTAAGTCAAAAATCAAATAAAGTTGACGATATATTCTATTTTGCGCCCTATATTGCAAACTATACGCACTATTTGCACGCCCTAACTCGACAACCCCTTCCAACACTAGTTGTAAATTTTCCGACACAACTCTTTCGTAATTCAAGCGCGTACGTAAAATAAGCTCATTCACTGATACCGCTTCTTCAGGAATATTAGGCACTGCAAATTTATAACCAGGCCCAACCTCTATGTTTAATTGATGGTTATTTCCTTCAAAGAACAAATATCCATAACCAACTGTAAACGTATCTTCTTTTTCATAAGAGGCAAATTGACTTCGTTGGATATCGCTTCGAGCAAATATGATATTTTCGGGATCTAGGTTGTAGTCAGCTTGTAGCTGCCAGCGCAGTTTTTCAGTTATCATTTCCCCATTTTCAGATTTAAACTCAAACTGAAGATCGCTATTAATATTATATTGATCCGCTTCATCGTAATCTAAGATCAAACGTCCCATTAACCCTTTGGTGATTTGGTTATCTTGATCGTAGTTAAAACCAAATTCAACAGCACCAGTAAAATGCTCAACCTTTGCTAACTTTTCTTCTTCCGAATCAACTGTATCCGTTTGTATATGATTATCTTGTATATCAAGGGCTTCATCACTAAACTCATGCTGTTCAGCTGCCGTTAGTTCCGTTCCTTTTTTTACCTTCAACAAGTCTTTCTTCTGTTCAATAGAACCTTTAATTGTGTCAATGGGAGTGTTTAATAATTTGGCATGTCTTTGACGTTCTTTATCTAGCTTATCTATTAGTTTTCGCTCGCGTACCTGACTCTCGGCTAAATTAGCTGTTTGAATATTGTTTTGATTCTCTAGTGTAGAAACTTGATTGGTAAGCGCTTCATTTTCAGCCACTAATTTTGCAAATGTAATGTTTTGTTCTTTTTGCTTGTTTTGTGCTCGTTCACGCGCCTTTTCTAATTGCTTCTTCAATTCAACAATTTCTTTTTGAGCTTTCAACTGTGGCTGAATATCAACGACATCAACAGGGTTAAAATCAAACCTAGCCTGTTCTTTCTCAACCGGTTCAACAGACTCATCAGTAATTATCACATGATGATCTATAGAAGGAACGGTGCTTAGCTCCTTAGCGGGGGAGTCTGTAATATTATGTGTTTTAGGAGTTTCAATAGAATTTACAATCTTTTCATCAGGATCAAAAAATAGCCACAGGTTCACGCTGAGTACCGTGATATTGGCTATTAATATGTAAAAAAATCGAGAATTCAGCAATCTAAGCTCATTTTGGAGATAAAAAGGACGGCATATTTTATGTTGTTAAATGATAGATGCAAACTATAACCTAACGTTACAATTCTTTTTATTATTTATCACACTTTGTTGCTTGCTTAAGTTGACTCTAAATTGTACAATCCGCCTCCTTAAATCAGCCACCCTTTTTGTTCCTTGCTTCTACTTGGTACGGCTGAGCCAAATTAAGAAGCTACTAACCCGTAAGGAGCGATTTTTATATGCGTCATTATGAAATCGTATTTATGGTTCACCCAGATCAGAGTGAACAAGTTAATGGTATGATCGAGCGTTACACTACTTCTATCACAGAAGCTGGCGGTACTGTTCATCGTCTAGAAGACTGGGGCCGTCGTCAACTGGCTTACCCAATCAACAAATTACACAAAGCACACTATGTTCTTATGAATATTGAAGCTGAACAACAAGTAATCGATGATTTAGAAACGGCTTTCCGTTTCAACGATGCTGTTATTCGCAACATGATCATGCGTACTAAAACTGCTGTGACTGAAGCATCTGTAGTAGCAAAAGCAAAAGAAGAACGTGTTGAACGTGCTCCTCGTGCTCCGCGCCCAGAAGTAGAAGCTGCACCTGTTGAAGATGAAGCATAAGAAACTGAGTGACTGATAACTTTTTGCAACTTACAGGTATCGTAACTGAAAAGCCGATACACAAAATAAGCCCAAGTGGCATTGAACACTGTAATCTGACGATAGAACATCGTTCAGTGCAAGAAGAAGCTGGATTACCACGCAATACATATTGTTATATGCCAATTGCAACAAGTGGACCATTAGCAAGTCAGTTGAAAAATAAATTATCGAAAGGCATGAAAATTAAAGTAAGTGGATTTATCACTTACCACCAAAGCAAGAGCAATCTTGGTAAATTGGTATTACATGCTCAGTACATAGAACAAATTTAAGGAACTACCATGGCTCGTTACTTTCGCCGTCGTAAATTCTGTCGCTTCACTGCTGAAGGTGTTAGCGAAATTGATTACAAAGACGTTGTTACATTAAAAAATTACATCACAGAAAGTGGTAAAATCGTACCTAGCCGTATTACTGGCACATGTGCGAAATACCAACGCCAATTAGCGCGCGCTATCAAACGTGCACGTTACTTGTCACTTTTACCTTACACAGATTTACACAAGTAAATAGGGGCTATAGATTATGGAAATTATTCTACAAGATACAGTTGCTAACCTTGGTAAACTTGGCGATAAAGTTAATGTTAAAGCAGGTTACGCACGTAACTTTCTTTTCCCACAGCAAAAAGCTGTACCAGCAAACAAAGCAAACTTAGAAGCTTTTGAAGCACGTCGTGCTGAATTAGAAGCTAAGCAAGCTGCTAACCTAGCTGCTGCACAAGCACGTGGTGAAGCACTTAATGCATTAGAAGCGGTTGTTATCTCTTCTAAAGCTGGTGATGCTGGTAAACTATTCGGTTCAATCGGTACGCGTGATATTGCTGATGCAATCACTGCTGCTGGTGTAGCTGTAGCTAAAAGTGAAGTTCGTCTTCCTGAAGGCGCTTTACGTACAACTGGTACTTACGAGATTACTGTTACAGTACACTCTGATGTAACTTCTGTTGTAAACCTTGAGATCGTTGAAGCTGAGTAATCAGTAACAATTTCTTGATGTTAAAAAATACCTGCTCTTGAGCAGGTATTTTTTTGTTTGAAATTTATCAGATTCAATCAGAACCATTGATTTTCTATTCAGGTAAAATAAGACGATAACCAGCACCATAGACAGATTGAATCAAATCTTCTCCCAAACTAATATCCGCCAATTTTTTTCTTAATTTCTTTATGTGGCTATCAATCGTCCTGTTATTAACAATACGATCATCTGAATACATATTTTGCATCAGTTGCTCACGTGTAAATATGCGCCCTACTTTTCCTGCAAGTGGTTTGAGTAGTTGAAATTCTACTGAAGTTAATGCGACTTCAAGGCCATTGAAGCTCACTAACAAACGTTCTTCGTCAAGGGTAAACGAGGTGGTGCTTACTTCAGTCATCTGTTGCGTTCTTCTTAATACAGCTTTAACTCTAGCAACCACTTCTCTTGGACTAAAAGGTTTACAAATATAATCATCCGCTCCTAATTCAAGTCCTAATAGGCGGTCTATTTCATCTACTTTTGCCGTCACCATCAATATAGGCACATTAGAAAATAAACGTATCTCTTTACACAGTGCGATACCATCTTTGCCTGGTAACATAATATCGAGCAAAATTGCTTTAGGTTGATGTTCCTTTACCCACGAAATAACTTCATCACCATGAAATATTTGATGAGGACGATAGTCAGTCAATTTAAAGTAGTCAGCTAATAAGTTAGATAGCTTTATTTCATCTTCTACAATCAGTATTGAATTTGACACTTTGTATTCCCTGTTATTATTTGCTCTATTTAAGAACAATAAAAATTAAATTAATGGCTTAATGGAATCTCAATAATAATGGCTAAGCCGCCTAATTTCGAACGCTCTGCAATGATGGTGCCCTGGTGTGCTGCAACAATATGAGCACAAATAGACAATCCTAGGCCAGAACCACCTGTTTTACGATTTCTTGAGTTTTCAACACGATAGAGGTGCTCAAAAAGGTGTGGTAAATGTTTATTAGGCACACCAACGCCATTATCTTCAATCACTACTCTCGCAATACCGTCTTGCGATGATTCATCTAGCTCGAGAGATATTTTCATTAAACTTGCTTCTGCATATTTTATACAATTATTCATCAAATTCTCAAATAACTGGCACAACCTAATACTATCTGCAAAAACACTAGCCTGTACTCCATCAACTTTTACCACCAGGGTGATACCATGAGCTTCTAAATAACTAGTATATTTATTGATATAAGTCGCTAGCCACTCACCTAGGTCAGTATTTTTCTTTCTGTAATGCATACCGCCAATATCAGCACTAGTCAATTGATGTAAATCATCAATTAAGTGCTGTAGATGCTTAACTTCATCATTCGCTGACCCAATATTATTAGTATCAAGAGTTCTAACACCATCTAGCATTGCTTCTAGCTCGCCACGCAAAATAGCAATAGGTGTACGTAATTCATGCGAAATATTAGCTAACCAACGTTTTCGAGCACTCTCATTTTCATGTAGTGTGAGCGCTAACTCATTAAAATCTCGACTTAATTCTCCAAGCTCATCTTTTCTTTTTAAATTGATATTCTGCTCATAATCACCCTGCGTTAATTTATGCATACCTAACATAATCAATTTCATTGGCTCGGCAATATGACGCGCAAGTAATAACGAAATCAAGGTCACTAATAACATCACTGTCAGCGCAATGATCCATAAATAGTTCTGTTGTTGTTCAATAAAATCTAATTCATAACCATCGGTGATGCGATGGCGTTTAGGCACAATTAACCACCCCACCGTTGTTTGATTAACAATCACTGCTGTTTTCGTATTATCAGCACTTTTTAAATAATGCCCAACAACTAGGTTTTGTTGATTATCTAACAAAGCATAACCAGCCTGTTCTTCTGGCCTTGGACTTTTTGCATCAGAAGAACGCTCTTTATTGCTTGAAGAAACCTCTCTTGGCTGACGATTATCTGATAACAATTGCGGATCTGAGTCTCTAAAATCAGGTGGTCTTCGCGGCCTCATTTTAGCATCATGCGGCGGTATAAACTCACTTTGGTCTAACGTCGAAAAAAGCAAATCCCCAAACTTTTTTTGTTGCCCCAGTAATATCGACCAATCATTATTTTTTTGATATTCAATCTCTAACTGAACAATCATTGGTTTTAATGCATCGACTTCTTTGCTATTCACATATTCAACCATGCCCTTGCCAATACTCCACTGTATTAACAAAACTAAAACGGTGACTAATAACAAACTAAAACTGAATAATATTAGAAACAGTTTATTGTGAATTTTCATTACTTTCTATCCTATTTATACACGTACGATTCAAGCTAAAATTTTTACTAAAAGAGGCCAAAGACTAAGCACATATTTTAATGACAATAAAAACTAAATAGAGCACTATTGCTATTACTAAGGAACCCTACTTACTCTTTAAATACCTATTAACACGTTACTGATATAAATAAAGTTCAGCAGCCTCAGTTCGCTCTGAAACATGAACTTTAAGCGCAGTGATGGCATCATAAAATTGTCCATTTAAGAATGAATATTCAGGCGCTTCCTCCGCTGCGTAGCTTTCAACCATATCGGCATAATAATCATACAAGGCTTGCATTTTACTGACTTCAAAGGCATCAAACATCACTTCATATAGATACTCATCATACTGTGCTTTATACACTTCATCGGCCATCATTTTTTCAATTAATGGCCATCCAACGCTTTCAAGGTTAGTAAAATCTAATGCTAATGAACCACCTAATTTACCTTCTTGTAAGGCTTCATTATTATCCCAGGGGATCCAAGTAAGTTTACCTGTACTAGGGTCGTTATACAGGTAGAAGTTATGTGTCATTCTGCCGTAAGTATCCCAATTTTGTATCAAGCCATTAACCGCTAAATATTTTAAGAAGACATCAGTATCAAAAATAGCATCTAGGTTTTCTCGCCACAAAGCAGGGTCCACTTGATCCGCATGGAGTGCAGTAAATAATGTTTCAATATCAGACCAGTCTGCATCATCTTCATTTGTTTTTTTCTCAAAATAGGTCTCAGAAAATGAACCATAGCTAAAGCTAGCACCATCCCCTTCTGGTTTATAAAGATTGCCTTGATCACTGCTAAACTGCTCATCAATAACAGTATCATCGACTTCTTCCACTAAAGTGTATAAACCAAAGTAGATTGGCCCCTCACCATGATCAACATACAATTCATAAAAAGCAGTATGAGAGACTGCTAACCCCGCACTAGCAAACACATCCGCAGCGACTTTTTCGCGAATAAGAGACTGATCTTCATAATTGTTTTTTAAACTTAATTTTTTAAAGCCATAGAAACGTTGATTTTTTATTTGTGGATAATCATCTTCATATTCATCAAAATCCAGTTTAAATGACAGCTTTAATATTCCCTGCTCCCAACTACTTTTTAAACTTGAGTTGCCTTTAAAACGTAGGCCAACTTTATACCATTGAATGCCATTGTAATAAATGTCACCGGGAACAAAGATAGGATCTTCTGTATCGTCAACAAGGGCTTCAAGATCTTCTACTGGATTGCCTGCTTCAGGAGGTCCGCCCATCCACATAGGAGGAGTAACTTCAGATTGTCCAAACTCACCATATAGCGCAGTCATATCATCTAACATGCTTTGCCAATTTTCTTCGGTGATTATCATATCAAGACGTTTCACTTGGCTACTATCAAATACTTCATCAAAGTTAGGAGTCGCATTTTTGCTATGTGTTTCATCAGTCCAATCTGCTACCTCAAAATCTGCATCATCTACTACTGCAATGCTGTTTTCATCTGAATCGACAGACACTTCAGAATCACTTTCAGCACACCCACTCAATAGCAACAGAGCATAAATAAACATGCTAGCGAATATAAGCTTAATAAATTTCGATAATTCGAAAAATAAACCATCCTTAATATTAACGATCATGTTAGCGTCCTCTGTATTAATTCAAGCAACAGTGAAAAGGATACAAATACTGTAAAATGAAAGAAACTTAGATAGCCTGTTATCTCAATTTAACTAGGCTATCTAAAATTCAACTAGTACTTTTAGAAAATTATGCAGTGGTATCTATAATTGAATCACCAACTTCTAGACTGAACCTTTCTAGGACTTTCGCATAAATTGCTTCTCTATCTTGGTCAGTTAATTCTGCATTATTACTAGAGGCTAATTTTTCTTCTAATAGCTCGCCTAAATAACTTACCATAGAGCTAATTTCAGCTGTGCTTTGTGGCTCCTGCATCATTGGAGCACTTCCACCTACATTCGCTAAATCACCAATGCTCTTTGCATCAAATCCTAGCTCTGAAAATGCACTTTCCATTTCTTTACCAGGCTGAATACCCGCTTCAGAAAATGTTTCTATAATGCTTAAAGCATCTGCTTCAGTTAAGCTATCCACATCAAATTCTGAAAGTGTGTCAGAAATCAGCGTTTGTTGCTCTTCTGTTAGTGCTTGTTCACTACGAGGTGGCGGTGGTGGTGGCATTGACATGCCTGAATTAATCGAACTAATCATTCTAAACTCCTTCTATTGTTGGTTGTTATGATTAATAACATAGCTTGTAGCCACTAAATTCAGCTCAAGCTCTGCTAAAAATCACAAAGTAAAACAATGATCTTGAGAGGCTTATTCATTATTTTTCCTATCTCAACAGAACATCCTCAGGAGACTAGCAGTCGAATGTGCAAGAAAAGTGCAAGCAAAGTGAAAAAATTTACAAAAAATATAATCACGATAAACTGAGTACTTTACTGCTTATTGAGGTTAAATAGAATGCAAACATTTGAAGATTATCAACGACTTACCAAGCAAGCCATTGCTATCATTGAAGATGAACAAGATTTAATAGCTAATCTTGCTAATATTAGTGCACTGCTTAATATGAATTTAAAAGATATTAATTGGGTTGGATTTTATTTACTCAAAGATAGCCAACTAGTATTAGGGCCTTTTCAAGGCAATGTAGCCTGCGTTCGTATCGCATTGGATAAAGGAGTATGTGGCAGAGCTTTCTCAACCAATAGTATTCAGCGCATCGCTGATGTGCATATTTTTCCTGGGCATATTGCTTGTGATGCGGCAAGCCGCTCGGAGATTGTGTTACCGATTAACTATCAAGGGCAAACGGTGGCAGTGTTAGATATTGATAGCCCACTATTAAATCGTTTCAATGAAATCGATGAGCAAGGGTTACAATATTTAGTTGAAGAGATACAAAATCAGCTATCTTTTTAAGCGTTTTAGCGAGTGTTGCATCCACAACATACTGATATTAGGCTTACGCTTTGGTAATCAGCTTTTCTTCCGATGCTCGCCAAACCATTAAGATCACGTTGTCTATTATACAAAAATCAAAGATACGGCAGTTTTCGCAGGAGTTAATATCAACCCTTGCCGATAATTAAAAGAGTATCTTTGATACTGCTTATTTTTAAAAATATCCTAACATGAAGTGCTTATTATATTTTTTCTGATAATTGGTGCAACTGTGTTACCCACTCATCCACAGTGATATGAAAAGATCCCATCACATCTAAAGAGCGATCCTCCAACACATCCAGATCTAGATTAGTTTCTTGCATAAAAGAAACTACTTTATCTCTATGCTCTAATAACGCCACAATATAAGGCCTAAATAAGACAAACATCGCAGACAACCATTGATTAACCACTAAGTTAGGATAGGCATGATCAATATAAAAATGTTCTAGTAGTGCAATCGTATCTTTAGCTGAATACCATGTTTGTGCGCTTACCCAACGATTGACAGTAAAGAACCCCATTGGAAAACCTTCATCATCCATTGAAATACAAACAAAATGAGCCAATGCTTCACGATCTAAGGGCCAAGGTTGAGATCGTTTAAAGCCTTGCATTGGTTTAATCGAGTCAGGAATAGACGGTGAACGTAAAAAAGTATGAAAATGGCCATGTTCGCCATCAATACCTCGATGATTATGGTAGTAATATTGACTATGAGTTTCATCATCATACACATCCCCTTCAGGATAATGATTCAACTGATAAAAGGTTCCTTGCCCTTTTAATAATTCACTAACTATATTAATACCCGCTTTTTCTAAAAGTCGATGGCATTCTTTAACTGTTTTAGCTGCAATCAATAATTCATCGAGATTGTCGATACTCTCTAATAGAGGAACTTCAAGTGGAATGTCATCTGCACAGGCAGACCAAGCTGAATAATTCATCATGTAAGACTCATATTAAAAATAGCTAGAACGGTGTAGTCTAATATCAATAGATAAGGTATTACAAAGTAATAATAGAAAACACCGACGTTCAATAATATTAAAACGCTGTAAAAACTTTACAGTTCATAAAGTTATTTAGCTGCACATGGATTTTTCGCTGCACATGGATTAACAGCACAAGGGTTCGCTGCACATGGGTTTATCGCAGCGCATGGGTTTACCGCAGCACAAGGATTGACTACCTTAGTTGCTTTGGCTTCACATGGAGAACAAAAATCATCATCCCAGTCAGCACCACAACCGGCAAATGCAGGATTAGTAGATAAAGCGATACCTAATATACCTGCTGCAACGATTGCTGGTTTATTTTTTAAAATCTTTTTCATTATGATTTTCCTTTAAGGTTGTGTTTAAAAAATAAGTAACGGCAAAGAACCGTTTCATTTTTAATCTAAGTTATTGCAACTTAGTAGACCCTAGATAATTCTCAAAAATTTCAAAAAGTCGCGACAAAAAAATAATCAAAAAAATTTTAGTCCGAATTAACGCCTGCTTTTGATGATTAATATTGATTAAATACCACTCCACAGGTTTTCAATTTCAGGGGAGAAGAAAGAGTGACAAAGGAGCGCTGGAGAAGTAAGTTTCGTAAAAGGAACACCATTTAACTTAATTTACACCTTAAACTAAGCCATTTTTCCTGCGTAAAATTTAGATAACATTGTTTAATGTAATTGGTATAACAATAAAAAAGCCTCGCATAAACGAGGCTTAAATGTCTCAATAATGACTAGAAATAATTATTTAGTTTGTGGTCGCATGTGAGGGAATAGTAATACATCACGAATAGTATGACTGTCAGTAAATAACATAACTAGACGGTCGATACCAATACCTTCACCCGCGGTTGGTGGTAAACCATGTTCAAGAGCAGTAATGTAATCCGCATCATAGAACATCGCTTCATCATCACCAGATTCTTTCTGAGCCACTTGATCCATAAAACGTTGTGCTTGGTCTTGCGCATCGTTTAATTCAGAGAAGCCATTTGCTAATTCACGACCACCCACGAAGAATTCAAAACGATCCGTCACTTCTGGATCTTCATCGTTACGACGTGCTAATGGAGAAACCTCAGCAGGATAAGCGGTAATGAACGTTGGTTGCATTAGTTTATGCTCAGCAGTTTCTTCGAAGATCTCTGTTAATACTTTACCTTCGCCCCAACTATCTTTGATATGGATATCTAAACGTTTGGCTAAAGCTTTTAAACCTTCCATGCTTTCTAGCTCAGAAGCTTCAATGCCTTGGTTGTATTCAAGGATTGATTCTTTCATAGTTAAACGGATGAAAGGCTTGCCAAAGTCGAATGTTTCTTCTCCATATTTCACAATGCTTGAACCTAGTACATTTTCAGTAATAGTACGTAACATATCTTCCGTTAAGTTCATTAGATCAATGTAATCAGCGTAAGCTTGATAGAATTCAATCATAGTGAATTCAGGATTGTGACGCGTTGAAACACCTTCGTTACGGAAACTACGGTTAATTTCGAATACACGTTCAAAACCGCCCACAACTAAACGCTTAAGGTTTAATTCTGGTGCGATACGCAAGAACATAGGTAGATCTAATGCATTATGAAAGGTTTCAAATGGCTTAGCACTTGCGCCACCAGGTATCGCTTGTAACATTGGCGTTTCTACTTCCATGAAATTGCGATCATTTAAGTAAGTACGAATAGCTGTCACAATTTTATTGCGTAAAATGAAGGTTTTACGAGAAGATTCATTAGCAATTAAATCAAGGTAACGTTGACGGTAACACGCTTCTGTATCAGATAAACCGTGGAATTTATCAGGTAATGGGCGTAGCGCTTTAGTTAAAATACGAATTTCAGAAACTTTAATGCTCAACTCATCAGTTTGCGTTTTAAATAAAACACCTTTTGCACCAATAATATCGCCTAAATCCCATTTTTTAAATTCTGTATTGTAAAAACCTTCCGCTAAGTTATCACGCGCCACATAAACTTGAATTTGACCACCCATATCTTGCACAGTAGCAAAGCTTGCCTTACCCATAATACGACGAGTCATCATACGACCCGCGATGCTTACTTCTACAGCCAGCGCTTCTAGCTCTTCTTTACTTTTTTCATTGTAAAGTTTGTGCAAATCGTCAGAAATATTTTCACGACGGAAATCATTTGGGAAAGCTTGTCCCTTTTCACGCATCGCATCTAATTTTGCTTGGCGCTGTGCAAGGATTTCACTTAATTCTACTTGTGGTGCTTCTGCTTGGTTTTGCTCTGACATGATAGTTCCTATCTGTTTAGTGTCATAGTTAATTTTTTTTACAATGCGAGTATTAAAGCCCTGACTTCAGGCTAGCCTCAATAAACTTGTTTAAATCGCCATCTAATACGGTTTGTGTATTGCGGTTCTCAACACCGGTTCTTAAATCTTTAATGCGAGAATCATCTAACACATATGAGCGGATTTGACTGCCCCATCCTATATCTGATTTTCCATCTTCATTGATCTGTTTTTCCGCATTCTGTAATTGCAATTCATGCTCATATAATTTTGCACGAAGCTGTTTCATCGCTTGATCTTTATTTTTATGCTGTGAGCGGTCGTTTTGACATTGCACCACAATATTCGTCGGCATATGAGTTATACGTACCGCAGATTCCGTGGTATTAACATGCTGCCCACCAGCACCCGAGGCTCGATATACGTCAATACGTAAATCAGCGGGGTTAATTTGAATCTCGATATTGTCATCAATTTCAGGATAAATAAATGCAGAAGCAAATGATGTATGACGTTTGCCCGATGAATCAAACGGAGATTTACGTACTAAGCGGTGCACGCCTGTTTCAGTGCGTAACCAGCCATATGCATATTCACCACTAAAGCGAATTGTTGCCCCTTTAATCCCTGCTACATCACCTGGCGTTGCTTCCATTAATTCAGTTTTATATCCATTGGCTTCGCCCCAACGTAAATACATACGTAATAACATGTTGGCCCAATCTTGTGCTTCTGTGCCACCCGAACCAGATTGAATATCCAAATAACAAGAACAAGCATCTTGTTGTCCTGAGAACATACGACGGAATTCTAAAACTTCTAGCTGTTTTTCAAGATCATTAGCTTCCTTGATTGCTTCGTCAAAACTATCTTGATCATTTTCTTCAACCGCCATCTCAACCAACATTTCGATCTCGTCAGTACCTTCTGTTAATGCATCAATGGTTTTTACCACCAATTCTAGGCCACTGCGCTCTTTACCCAATGCTTGAGCATTCTCTGGATTACTCCACACTTCTGGAGATTCAAGTTCGCGACTAACTTCTTCTAAGCGCTCTACTTTTGCATCATAGTCAAAGGTACCCCCTAAGCATTTCAGCACGCTCAGTTAGGTCTTTAAGTTGATTTAGAATTGGGTTTACTTCAAACATCAAGGCTCGCTATTATTTTATTCACAAAAATGAGGCGAATTTTAACCAATTATCTGCAAAATAAATAGAGAGCATTTGAAATTAATACAAGTAGATGACTGCTTTTACTTAGGAAAGTTAGCAGTGTTGATTTTATACGACGATTTTACCTGCATTCAGTCATATGCTTTAAGTAACGTATCTAAATGAGATTCATTAATAAATCCAGTTAAACGCTGCTTTTCACGCCCATTTTGGAACAAAATTAATGTTGGGAAAGCACATACCCTCAACTGATTTGCCAGTACCTGTTCTTCTTCGCTATTAATTTTAACAAAAATAACCTTGCCTTTAAAACGATCGGCATAATCATTAAATAATGGAGAAAATTCACGACAAGGACCAGACCAAGCTCCCCAAAAGTCGAGAAGTAGCGGTTGCGGTTGTTGATGTAAACGAGCTAATAACATCTCATCACCTTCTAACGGCTGTACTGGTAATAACTCATGTTGGCAAGATGTGCATTTTGGTATGTCATCTCCCACATGATAATCAAAAAAAGGAATATATTCGAAACAATTCGAACAAACTAAATAAGACTCTTGCATTAATCACTCCTTCAATTTTTATCTTTCTAAACAACACTATTTACAATAGTCCAAAAAAATCTCCCACATAAAATAATCTAAAAGATTTATTTGAAAATATCAGGAGATCTCCTAAAAACATTTGCAATACGACAAATAAGCATAAAAAAATATAATTTTAAGTAATTTTTAATGCATTTTATTTTCATTAACGTAAAGTTAAACGTTTATTAAAAGCAAGGTTCGCTTCTACACGATACCGGTAGAAAACGACGCAATTAACCGATTGTATAAGGATACAAATATGGAAATGTTATCAGGCGCCGAGATGGTTGTCCGATCACTGCAGGACGAAGGTATTGAACATATCTTTGGTTACCCAGGTGGTTCAGTTTTAGATATTTACGATGCGATTTTTCAATCTGATAAAATTGAGCATTATTTAGTCCGCCATGAGCAAGCTGCTGTTCACATGGCAGATGCTTACTCACGTGCAACGGGTAAAGTAGGCTGTGTATTAGTAACAGCAGGACCAGGCGCAACAAACTGTATTACAGGTATTGCAACGGCTTATATGGATTCAATTCCACTGGTTGTTTTATCTGGACAAGTACCTACTTTCTGGATTGGCGACGATGCATTCCAAGAAACCGATATGATCGGTGTTTCTCGCCCAGTTGTAAAACATAGTTTTTCATGCCGCACCGCTCAAGAAATTCCAATTGCGATTAAAAAAGCATTTTACATTGCATCAACAGGCCGACCAGGCCCTGTAGTTATTGATCTTCCAAAAGATGTACAAAACCCACTCAACAAATTCCCTTATGAATACCCTAAGAGTGTTAGTTTACGTTCATATAATCCAACACTAAGCGGTCATAAAGGGCAAATAAAACGTGCTGTCACTGCATTAACAAAAGCTAAAAAACCCGTTTTATATGTAGGTGGTGGTGCGATTATTGCCAATGCATCAAAACAGGTATTAGAGTTGGCTGAAAAATTAAACTTGCCTGTAACGAATACGCTAATGGGTTTGGGATCATTTCCTGGTGAACACAAACAATTTATTGGTATGTTGGGTATGCACGGTACTTATGAAGCGAATTTATCAATGCACAATGCAGATTTAATCTTTGCTTGTGGCGCACGATTTGATGATCGAGTCACTAATAACGTTGAAAAATTCTGCCCTAATGCAAAAATTATGCATATCGATATCGACCCAACCTCTATTTCAAAAAATATTCACGCAGACTTGCCAATCGTAGGTAGTGTTGAAGTAGTATTACAACAGATGTTAGACCTAATCGAAGAAACTAAAGCAACGAATGACAGTAAAAGCATTGGTGCTTGGTGGGATCAAATTAATGAATGGCGCGCTAAAGATTGCCTTGCTTACAAAACATCTGCAACCCATATCAAGCCACAACAAGTTATTCAATGTTTATACAAAGTGACTAAAGGTGATGCTATTGTCACTTCTGATGTTGGACAACATCAAATGGTTGCTGCTCAATATTACCCATTTAAAGAACCTCGCCAATGGATCAATTCAGGTGGAGCAGGTACCATGGGATTTGGTTTACCAGCGGCAATGGGTTGTAAAATAGCATTCCCAGACCGCCCTGTTGTTTGTGTAACAGGCGATGGCTCTATTCAAATGAATATTCAAGAGCTATCAACGTGTATGCAATACAATATCCCAGTTGTTATTTTGCTATTAAATAACCGCTCTCTAGGTATGGTAAAACAGTGGCAGAAAATGTTCTATGGCGGTCGTCAATCTCACTCTTATATGGATAGTGTGCCTGATTTCGTTAAATTATCTGAAGCATACAACCATATTGGCATCAAAGTAGATACAATTGACGAACTTGAACCAGCATTAGTACGTGCGTTTGAATTAAAAGATCGCGTTGTATTTATTGACGTAGCAATTGACCCTGAAGAACATGTATACCCCATGCAAATTAAATTTGGCAGTATGCAAGATATGTACCTGAGTAAAACGGAGCAAACTGATGCGTAGAATTATCTCTGTATTATTAGAAAATGAATCAGGTGCACTTGCACGGGTTGTTGGTTTATTTGCACAACGTGGTTATAACATAGAATCATTAACTGTAGCGCCAACTAACGACAAAACATTATCTCGTATGACTATTACGACTGATGTGGTAAACACTGCAACACTCGAACAAATGATGAAACAATTACACAAATTAGTTGATGTACTCCGTGTTTCTGAACTAACACAAACAGAACATGTTGAACGTGAACTATTATTGATTAAAGTTCGTACGGTAAATACAGAAGCGCGCGAAGAAGTTAAACGTACTTGTGATATTTATCGAGGTCAAATTGTTGATATTACTCAAACCCTTTACACGATTCAATTAACGGGTGCAGGCTCTAAATTAGATGCTTTTATAGCAACAATTAATGATGCAGGTGAAATTGTTGAAGTAGTGAGATCAGGTGTTTGTGGTATTGCGCGTGGCGATAAAGCATTACGCGGTTAAATTTTGATTACCTATATATGCTTGATAGAGGTTTTATAAGAACGGAAATTGATACTAAGACTCTTAGTATCAACCATAAATTATATAATCGAAAAATGAATATAATTACTTCATATAGCACTTTGTTTTATACTTCAATTGAAGCAAAACACTGTAAGTAGGAGGAAAATAGGTACATATGCAAAGTACGGATTTATATACTTTGCATCTTTTATTTTTAGGAGAATACAATGTTCGAATTATTAGCGTTGTTAATGTCTGGATTTGTACTTTTTATGTTCGGAGTCTCAATAATTAGTTTAATAGTCATTGCTGGCATTCTAATATTGAGCTTTGTTCTCATAAGTACTTTTTCTTTCATACTAAAATTCGGAATTTGGATTTTATTAGCCTATCTTATTTATTATTACTTTTTTCAATATAACAAGGAAAAATCATGAAACGCCTGTCATTATTAATGTGTTCATTATTACTATCAGTGAATAGTTTTGCAGCAGACTTAACTGTTACTGATGCTTATATTCGAGCAACACCTCCTCATACAGCGAATAGTGCCGCTTATTTAAGACTGCTCAATAACACTGATAAAGATATTAAATTAATATCAGTAGAGTCAGATCTATCAGAACGTGTTGAGTTACATAACCATATTAATGAAAACGGCATGATGAAAATGCGTCAAGTTGATTCAATTCTTATAGAAGGTAATGGTTTTGTAGACTTAGAACCAGGGGGATACCACATTATGTTTTTGGGTTTAAGAGGCGACTTACTAGAAGGTCAAATCATCAAGCTCACTTTAAATTTCGAAAATAGCGAGTCAATGAGTTTTTATACTGCAGTAAAAAAAATAAATACAGCGCATAGTAATTAATGATGAACATAAAAAAGTAAGGGATTACGATGAAAAAACAAGCTTTAACCGCTGCTATAATAGCCACAATCAGCATGCCTTCAATGGCTGATTTTATAGGTATATATGCAGGTATTGATTACGGCACTAACCAAACAAGTTTAAGCAACTCATCGGACTCTGACAACAATTCAAATCTATCGGGTTACCTTGCATTTGAGCACCCAATCCCGGTTATTCCAAATATAAAACTAAGATACTCAGACCTATCAAACAATGATATATCTAATGATAGCTCAGTAATGAATGGTATTTTGTATTACGAAGTGTTTGATAATGACTTATTTGAGATCGATTTAGGTTTAACTTACACAGGCACTGAAAGCGACAATAAAAGTGCTGATTTGGGACAGGTCTATGGTGCAGCTAAGCTACATATTCCAGGTGTTGGTATGTACGCTTTTGCTGAGGCTATTGGTGGCTCGATAACTGACGATAATGCATTAGATGTAACAGGTGGTTTAGCATATACATTTAATCCAGATTCCGTACTGCTAAATTTCATCGTTCGTGCAGGTTACAGACTACAAGAAATTGAATTTAAAAACACACCAAAACAGACTAACGAAGGCTTATTTGCAGGTCTAGAAGTACACTTCTAAAATATTAAGTATGGCATTTATACCTAAAGCCATCATTAGCACTAAATGATGGCTTTTTTAATACTCAATTTTTAAGATTCACTCCCCCTCTAAATTCAAAAAAAATGTAATCACTCCAAAATATTAATGCTATTTAGTTATAAAAGATGAACTTTTATTCTTTTGTTACTTGAAAAAGGTCGCGTAGAATCCGCCTATCTTAATGACATAGTGGAAATGACTTCATGGCACTTAACAATTTATCGGCTTTAACATCGCCTTTATCTGAGTCTCAATTGGCTCAATTGAAACAAGCAACAGCAGGCTTAGATGCAGTACAAACTGCATGGGTAAGTGGTTATCTAGCAGGCGTGAGCCAAGGCCCGGTAACTGCAACAGAAAGCTCGACTCAAAGCGCTGGACAAAGCCTAACGATCTTAGTGGGGTCTCAAACGGGTAATGCCAAAGGTGTTGCTCAAGAGTTAGCAGAGCAAGCAACTGCTAAAGGTATTCCGAACAAACTAATTTCCATGGCTGATTACAAAGTTAAAGCAATCAAAGATGAAAGCCATGTGATTGTTGTCGCTAGTACCAATGGTGAAGGTGAAGCACCTGATGATGCCATTGACTTACATGCATTCTTAGCATCCAAAAAAGCACCAAAACTAGCTGGTTTAAAATTTGCCGTATTAGGTTTAGGTGATTCGAGCTATGAATTTTTCTGCCAAACAGGTAAAGATTTTGAGCAACGCCTACAAGCGCTAGGTGGCGAAATCATTACTGAACGTTTAGATGCAGATGTTGATTATCAAGAAGTCACACAAGATTGGTTCGATAAAGCATTAGCAGCAGTTGAAGCAACATTAGTACAAACAGGTCCAAGCACTGCGACTGTAGTAACAAGCGCACCAGTTACTGAAAATAAATATAATAAACAAAACCCTTTCACGGCAAGTTTATTAACAAGCCAAAAAATCACAGGTGACCGATCTGCTAAAGATGTGCGCCACATCGAAATAGATTTAGAAGGCTCAGATTTACACTATACAGCTGGTGATGCTTTGGGTGTTTGGTTCAAAAATGATGAATCAATGGTTGATGAGCTAATTACAAAATTAGGCTTAGATGCAGCGAAAGAAATAACTTTAGGTGATAAAACTATCACATTAAAAGATGCGCTAATCGAAGAGTTTGAATTAACAGGCACTCACCCTGGTTTCGTAGAAGGTTACGCCGCATTAACAGCGAATGAAACATTATTGAAATTAGCTGAAGATAAAAATGCATGTCGTGATTTTGCCAACAGCAACCAAATTGTTGATATTGTAACGGCAACAGGTAATGACAAGGTGACGGAAGAAAACTTCATTGCATTATTACGTCGTAGCAGTCCACGTTTATATTCAATCGCTTCAAGTCAAACAGAAGTTGAAGATGAAGTTCATTTAACAGTGGGTGCTGTAGTATTTGAAAATGAAGCGGGACAACAACGTGGCGGAAGCGCTTCAACCTTCTTATCGCACCGTTTACAAGAAGGTGGTGAAGTAAAAGTGTTTATCGAAGATAACCATAACTTCCGTTTACCATCAAATCCTGAAACACCTGTGATCATGGTAGGCCCAGGCACAGGTATCGCCCCTTTCCGCTCTTTTATGCAAGAACGTGAAGCGACCGATGCAACGGGTAAAAACTGGTTACTATTTGGTGACCAAACCTTTAACGAAGATTTCTTATACCAAGTTGAATGGCAAACACATTTAAAATCAGGTTTATTAACAAGATTAGATTTAGCATTCTCACGTGACCAAGCTGAAAAGATCTATGTACAAGACCGCTTAAAAGAGAATGCTGCAGAAGTTTATCAATGGTTACAAGATGGTGCTCATTTCTATGTATGTGGCGATGCTAACCGCATGGCTAAAGATGTACAAACAGCACTGATCGAAATCATCAGCGAACAAGGTAAATTAAGCCTTGAAGACGCTGAAGAATATTTAACAGAATTACGTCAAGCAAAACGCTACCAAAGGGATGTCTACTAATGAGCCAGAAATTACACGATAACGAACGCATTAAAATTGAAAGTAACTTTCTTCGCGGTAAGCTAGTAGAAGGAATTAACGATAATACAACGGGATCATTTCCACCTGATGAAGTTCAATTAGTTAAATTTCATGGGTTATATCAACAGGATCACCGTGATTACCGCGCTGAACGTAAACAGCAAAAATTAGAACCTTTATACTCTTTCTTATTGCGAGCTCGTTTACCTGGTGGCGTAGTCACACCACAACAATGGTTAGAAATCGACCGTATCGCAGAAGAATTAACAGATGCAGGTAGTATCCGTATAACAACGCGCCAAACATTCCAATACCATGGAATATTTAAGCGTAATTTAAAATCAGTATTCCAAGAACTTAAATTCAAAGCGAATATCGATTCAATCTTTACTGCTGGTGATGTAAATCGTAATACAATTTGTACTTCTAACCCAGAGCACTCTGAGTTGCATGCAGAAGTTTACGAGCTATCTAAAAAAATCAGTGAGCACTTCTTACCAAAATCAAATGCATACGCTGAGATTTGGTTAGACGGTGAAAAAGTATTAGAAACAGAAGAAGAGCCGATTTATCACAACATCTTTTTACCACGTAAATTTAAAATTGCCGTGGCATTGCCTCCATACAATGATGTAGATATTCACGCTAATGATCTTAACTTCATCGCCATTATTGAAGATAAGAAAATTACAGGCTACAACGTGGTTGTAGGCGCTGGTTTAGGTATGACACACGGTGATAAAACAACTTTCCCACGTTTAGGTGATGACTTTGGTTTTATCCCTGTTGATAAAGTAATGGAAGTAGCAGAAGCCGTTGTAACGACACAACGTGACTTAGGTGGTCGTGTAAGCCGTTCACATGCGCGTACTAAATACACACTAGAAACACATGGTATTGAGACGTTCAAAAAAGAAGTTGAGAAACGCTCAGGCGTTACCTTTGAGGCACCAGGTGCTTACGAATTCACAGAGCGTGGTGACCGTATTGGTTGGGTGAAAGGCATCGATAATAAATGGCATTTAACTGTGTTTATTGAAAATGGTCGTATCCTTGACTTTGATGGTAAACTACTAAAATCTGGCCTAGTTAAAATTGCTAAAGTACACCAAGGTACTTTCCGCATGACAGCAAACCAAAACTTAGTCATTGCAAGTGTACCAGAATCAGAAAAAGACAACATTGAAAAGCTAGCACGTGAGTGTGGGTTAATCGATGATGGAACCAGTGCACAACGTTTAGATTCAATGGCTTGTGTATCGTTACCAACCTGCCCGCTTGCGATGGCAGAAGCTGAGCGTTATTTACCAAGCTTAACAACTGATGTTGAAGGATTATTAGCAAAACATGGTATTCCTAAAGACCATATCATCCTGCGTATAACAGGATGTCCTAATGGTTGTGGACGTGCAATGCTAGCTGAAATCGGTTTAGTCGGTAAAGCCCCAGGTCGTTACAACTTGCACTTAGGTGGTAACAAAATAGGTACACGTATTCCGAAAATGTTTGCAGAAAACATTGATGAAGCGACTATTGTTAGCACATTAGATGAGCTAATTGGCCGTTGGGCAACAGAACGAAATCAAGATGAAGATTTTGGTGATTTTGTTATCCGAACAGGCATCATTGCTGAAGTAGTTATAGCAGCTAGGGATTTTTATGCCTAAGACGTTAGATCTTGCCCAATTAATGACACTTTCTAAAGCGGAGCAAACGGCTGCGCTTGCTGAAACTAATACGTCATTAGAAAAAATGACGGCATTACAACGTGTGCAATGGGCTGTCGAGAACTTAGAAAGCGAATTTGTATTATCATCCAGCTTTGGTATTCAAGCAGCTGTATGTTTACATTTAATTACGACAGTAAAATCAGATACACCGATTATTCTGACAGATACTGGGTATTTATTTCCTGAGACTTATCAGTTCATCGATGACTTAACAAAGCAACTAAACTTGAACCTAAAAATTTATAGCGCAGAGCACAGCTCAGCATGGCAAGAGGCTCGTCATGGTAAATTGTGGGAACAAGGTGTTGAAGGGCTAACTAAGTACAACCAGATCAATAAAGTAGAGCCAATGAAACGTGCATTGAAAGAATTAAATGCTAAAACATGGTTCTCTGGATTACGCCGCTCACAATCATCAAGTCGTGGTGATCTGCCAGTGTTAAGTATCCAAAATGGTTGCTTTAAGTTTTTACCTATTATCGATTGGAGTAATAAAGAAGTACATTATTACCTTGAAGGTAACGGCTTAAGCTATCACCCATTATGGGAACAAGGCTATGTCTCCGTTGGTGACGTACAAACATCACGTCCTCTGGAAGCAGGAATGAGCGAAGAAGAGACACGCTTCTTTGGTCTAAAACGTGAATGCGGTTTACACGAAGATCCTATCGAAGAACAAGGTAGTGGTATTTAATCGCTAATAAATGTTATTTATACTGAAAGCCTCTAATATTATTAGGGGCTTTTTTTTACTTAAGAAAAAACACCTCCTGCCGATAAAGTAATTATCGATACAAAGAGGTTATTATGAAAAAAATAATACAATCGTTGCTAATATGTGGCTTATTAAGTAGTTCTCACTTAATCGCAGATGAATACAGAGTTATCCAAATATATAGTCAAGATGAACTTAATGTACTTGTTAAAAATAACCAACATTTACAACAAGTAAAAAAAGACGATTGCCAATTAATCGAAGATATCGAAGCGCACGCATTAAAAGTAAAAGAGCCCACTTACGTTTATTTATGGGGCGATATGCTTGCTTGGGGTGTATGTGTTGATAGAAATGTAGAATTAGGTATGTTCTATATCCACGAAGCCGCACAACAAGGTTTATTAGCAGCCATCGAGCAGTTGGGGCGTTATTACAATAAAGGCATACTCGTCATTGAAGATAAAGACCGTGCAATTACCTACTTAAGAGAAGCGGCTTTACAAGGTCACACAAAAGCGCAACTGAGTTACATTGCACTACTTAATGAAGGTTACGGGAGTCCATATGATTATGAAGAAGCTTACCGAGCACTTCATAACAGTGTCATTGCGTCACCCAAAATGAAACAACAAGCCAATCAAGCCTTAGTAAGCTTAGCGCAAAAGATGCCTGAATATGCAGTTAGAAAAGCACGTGGAAATTATACATACTAATTCATAGCACATCAGTAGGAGCATAAAATGAAGGAGATGAGACAACATTTCCTTCATAGCCATTGTCATCATGTTGTATCTTGATTTGGAGTCCAAACTAACGATTGAGCAAAGCACCTTGAACGATGACGGGTATGTAAATAGGCCGCTCACTTTAAGTGAACGGCCTTAAGCGATTAGCAGACCTTGGTATTGTACCAGTTAGCTAGGTTATTCAGCAGGATCTTCGAATAAGCTAGAGCTTAAATCATCAAAATAAGAGTATGTGGCAACTGAACTACCATCACCTACATAAAGAGCCATAAGTGTTGGCGCTCCTGCTCCTGCATTTTCTGCATACATAGGTACACCTTCAATTTCAGTGTAATCAGTACCATCAATATTCACCGTGATAGGATGCTTGCCCGTATCATCTTCTTCACCCCAAGAGATGGTCACGCTCACCCAAGTATCTTTACTGTATTCTTCTATATTGACTTGAGCTGTATTTTCATCTCTAAATTTAATAGTAGAGCTAGCAAATACCACTTCAGTGAAGCGAGATCCTGAAGAGGCTGATTCTGAATTACCTAAGTAAATGTACGTTGATTTGTCGTAACCTTCTGTTGGGATGTAAACTTTACTTGTTACCGAGCCAGAGGTTGCTGCGCCCTCAGCAAAGGCACGACTCACCACTGGTTTAGTCGAAGCGTCTTCATCTGAAAGGCGCAATGATTGTTCACCACTTTCTGCGAAGTCATTACTGATAGTCGCAAAAGTGGTCATGCCATTTGCAGTCGTTGTATATAAATAATTACTTGCTGTATCAATTTGTTCATCCAGTGAATATGACTCAAAATCGTCAACAACCGGTTCTGGATCTGTTGGCTCTTCAGGATCAGTTTCATCATCACTATCGACGATCACTGCTTGCTTGGTTTTATCGCTATACAGATGCACATTTTCATCTGGAATAGAGAGATCTTCACCAAGTGAATATCTTTCGTAATCATCTTCAAAAACAAGTACCGCCTCAGTCGAATCCGTTATGTCATAGATAGACAAGTTATCCACATAGGTTTCGTAAGCACTTTCGCCAGCATTATCGGATAGTTTCACAGCGATACCATGAACGCCATCGAGAGGTTTTGTAGTTTCTCCGTCATCTTCTTTCGCCTCATTTACTAAGAAATCATAACTGCCAATTTCAAGATCGTTAATTGATAGTGTTGATTCCTCTGTTGCTTCATCCCAAGAAACCGTGACTTTAGTCCATTCGCCAGGTGTATGTGTTGAGATGACACCATCAACATCTCTTAGTTTAATATCACCGTTCTCTTTAAACTGCACATCAATGATTCTTTGTTTGCTATCTAATGTACTACCATAAAGGGTAACCGCCACATCTTCAGTTTCATATTCAGGGTAAAGGACATAAACAGAAGCTTCTCCTTTTGTTAGCCCCTGCTCTAATTGGTAAAACAGTTGGCCTGATTGATCGTCACGAACATCGCTAAGCGCCACTCTTTGACCAGCTGGATCACCCATTTCAGGAATTTCTGGTAAACCAGTTCCAGGGTCGGTTGGCTTTGAGCCATCTGAGCTACTAGAGTTACAACCTGTTAAAATAAATGATAATAGAATCGTCGTTGCTAAAGTTTGTTTCATCGTAATATTGCCTTATATAGTTAATAATCACTTCAATATTTTGTGATCTTTGAGAATCGTTCAGAGACCAGACAATTTGAATTTAATACAAATATAGAGGCAAAAAGAGGAGCAATATCGTAAACAAAAAAAAATGAGAAATTACTATTTATTCAGTGAGTTCACTATGACTATACCGCTAAAAATGAGATGAAATGCTTTTTTTTCAATGATTATTTACAGACAACATGAGTATTTTTAGACTAATTAAGCCTTTATTTTTGTTGTTAATTTGAGTTCAAAATAGATGACAGACTATTGATTTATTTTGTCATGGCTAAAACTTGATAAGGAATATTACACCACCAATAGACGCATATTCAGATTGACTTGGAAAAAAGCAAATTCAGGTAAATCATTCTCCAATTAATAAAAGTAAAGATGCCGCTCACCTTAGGAGAACGGCATTAACACAGTTGAGATACTATTGTACCGCTTAGTTATGGGACTGTTTCAAGCTATAAAATGTAACTTGATCATAGTCACTGCTACTTGAACAAGTTTTGTTTTGGCTATAAACACCGGCTTTGAAGTACATGTAATCATTTTCATAATCACTGTCAGACATATCGATATATTGTGTAATATCTGATTTACCTTCTCTAGAAATCGTTACCCATTGACCGTTACCGACCACTTTGATTTTATAAGAGAATACTTCACCTAATTCAATACCATCAGAAGGTGAACTTGCACCAGTGTAATCACCAGCTTTGTCACCCGTTTCTACAACATAATCACCAATGATATTATAGAAAGTTTCATCACTACCATAAGTTTCATGAGCAACATAAATTGCCCCTTTAGAGTGACCAGGTTGTTTGTGGTAATACAATCTAGATGGCTCATTACTACTAGCATGAATCTGGCCAATAATAATACGACCTACTTGTGACGTGCTATCTGACGTTGTTGTTACACGGTTCACAGCAACTGTGGCAGTTAACGTTCCATCAGTACCACCTGCATCAGATGGAATGCTACTTGAAGAACTAAAGTACCAATTGTTTTCAGCATCTTTTGCACTTGCGTCATCACCGTACAACATCTCTCTTAACTCTGTGCGAGAGTAAGTTGTGTTAGTTGATGTTTTAACAGCATCTTTAGGGTAATTAACAAAGACCATACCGCCGTCAGAGCCAGTGTAAAAATATTTTGAAGACTCATAACCTTTATTTAAATCGTCAACATCAATTGATGTTGCTACACCGCTACCGTTATCAATCGGAACACTTAAATACCACTTAGATAGGTCAAAGTTTTCAGAAGGCGCTTTACTTGAATCAAGGTCACCTGTATCACCAGAGTCGCCGCTACCAGCACTACCATAGACTTTAACTTCAGTCACATTCATCCAATCACTACCCGCACTATTCGACTGCGCTTTTAGACGAATCTGTTGCGCGGAAATGTCAGTGACATCGTAAACCTCAATATCACTTGTACTACCACTACTTACGCTATCATGAATTTTTGTCCAGCTATCACTAGTACTTTCACGAGCATATATTTCGAATGTATAAGTTAACGTGTTGCCTTTACCCCATGCAACACCGACTTCTGTTACATCGCTAACTTCATTTAATTCAACAGTTAAATTTGTAGCACCACCATCATTTGAGGCGGCCCAACGAGAACTCCAATCAGTACTATCATCGATTGCGTTTGTAGCAGGATAACTACTATGGCCAGTTCCATCATCGAAAGCGGTACCAATTTCTAGTTCACCATCACTCGAACCAGTACTAGTGCCACCATAGACTTCAACTTCTTTAATATCCGTCCAGTCCGTACCCGCGCTATTTGAAAATGTTTTTATGCGAACTTGCTGCGCATCAATTGGTGTGATGTCATACACCTCAATGCTTGATGTAGTTCCAGTAGAGACATCATCATATACTTTTGTCCAAGTACCACTTGTTGCAGCTCTTGCCCAAATTTCAAAAGTAAACACACGTTCACCACCACGTCCCCAAGATACTCCGACTTGAGTAACATTCTTAACAGAGCCTAGATCAAGCTGTAAATTAACTGGCGAACCAGATGCAGCCCAACGAGAAGCCCATGCTAAACTTCCATCGATTGTATTTGAAGCTGGATAACTAGATGATCCATTTCCCCAATCTGAAGCACTTTCAATATTTAGCGTTGCTGCATTTGCAAACGATGCGGATACAGCTAAAGCGACAAGTCCTAATTTTTTAATTGTATTCATTACATTCCCTGTTTATTTTAAGAAATTTAAGTTTCTATCCATTTGATTAATCTATTAGATAGATTAAGAAATGGCTCCATTGCATTTATGATAAAATGTTTAGATCATAAATCCGTCATAAACATAGTGTAAGGAACTTTTTTTAGTACGTTTATTAAGCAATAATTTGACTGTTAGCACATAATATATGCACAAACACCTCTTATTAGGTAAATCAGAATGAGAGCTAGCTCAATGAATTTTTTATTACAGTAAAGCTTTAGGATCCATTTTTGCCCCCCTTCAATATTCACATACTAAGATAAGTTTAAGCTCTCCTCTTTGAATATTGTTAAAGTAAAATAGTGTTGAATTATTGAAAGTATAAGAGGATAAAAGAAACAGCGATGTAGAATTATTAGTATATAAAGGGTAAGCATGAACTAACTTAAAGCGTCATTAAAACTTATCTACAAGTATCAAAAATAGATCCTAAGCTTTTTCTGAATGCAGTTTAAAACTATATAACGCAACCTGA
>JAOFNL010000060.1 GCA_028041985.1 Psychromonas sp.
TGCGTAAAATTTAGATAACTTATTCAATGTCATTGGTATAACTGTCTGTAGATTAGTATTTAGGATAAGCGCTTTATGATATATAGAAAGTTATCGTAAGAAAAATTTCGGGGAACCCAAAATTTTAAATGCTTAAGTTGTTGATTTTATTTCCATTAAAAAGTGACTGTCCAGTGCTTGTTTCTACCTTTAGGAGTTATTCGTGTCGAAAATAGAACATTTAAATATCACTGTTCCAGATATAGATGAAGCGATTAAATTTATTCAAATTGTCGCACCTGATTTTAAAGTAAGAAAAGATGTGAAATCAGTCACATTAGGTGTGTCTGGACACATGTTGATCACGTTACCGTTCTTTGTGCTTTCACAGTTTTTCTATAAAGGTCTTTCTCCTAAGCGTACAGCAGAGGTTAACAAGTTCTTTAGCAATATAGATACTGAAGTTATCGTTGAAGATACTGCGATGAGTATCAAAATGGATAACAAGCAACACACTATGTTAGGTCGTTTATTATTAACTGCCGCTGTTCCATTACTGTTATTAACCTTAGTACCCAATCCATTATGGGGACGTTTACTATTTGTTGTTGTGGCAGCTCTTGTGGCTTTAATTGGATGGTTACTGGTCAAATCAGTTAGACCGGTACCAAATGAGAGTCCGGTGTCAGAAGAAAGCGAAATAAAAGAACCAATGGGTAATACTATTTAATTTGTTGTAATGAAAGTGAGTGAACTTATCACTCACTTTCTAAGGTTGAAAATATGTCAGTACAAGAAAAGTTTGGTGGTGAACTAAGCGAAGAAGAGTTTCGCAAATTTACACTTTATACCACCCAAAGTAATAACTTTGAAGATGATAACAGCAGAGCCCTAATTCTTGGATTCACCAATGAAAGAGTGAGGATTGCCCCAGGAGCCGTTGTTCGTATTGGTGATAATCAAATCGGTCAGCGATCTTATGTTGGACTTTATAGCTACATTAATGGTGATGTGACTATTGGTGAAAACGTATTGATTGGTCCTCACGCAAGCATTGTCGCCTCTAACCATACCTACTCCGCTGAAGATGACTTTTTTAGTGGTCGCAGTGATTTAGAAAAAGGCAAAGTGGTTATCGAAGATGGTGTTTGGTTAACGTCAGGTGTAGTGATCACGCCAGGTGTGACTATAGGGCGCTGTAGTTTGGTTTGCGCTAACTCCGTTGTGACTAACAATGTGCCCGCTTATTCTATTGTAGGCGGCACCCCTGCTGTATTACTCGGTAATATTGATCGAGAAACAGGTAAATATACTTGGTTTAACAAGGAGAAATAATATGTTGAAATTAAGTAGACATCATGATTTCCAGATATTTTTATCTCCTTCACATCAAGAAGTCGCAATCACTAATCCACCAAGTTTTAATTGGCCTCAACCAGATAGCCAATATCTATATAACTTAGAATTAGAGTTATGTAACAACACAATTGAAACTTGGCTTTGGCAGGAAGTACAGTCTCCTTTTCAGCTATCTTTTGAATTACCTTTAGGTAATTATCGCTGGCGCTTAACTGATAGTGAAGGGAAGCAATCAGATTGGTGTGAGTTTGTTATTGACCAAAGTGTTGCGAATTATTTAGCACCAACAGCAACGCAACTGTTTGAGCTTTGTAATAACCGAACACAATTTATGATGTATTTCGATGAAGATATTAATGCTGTTAGAGCCGCTTCTGAAAAAAACTATGCGGCCTTCAAAGCCACTGCTAATTTAGCTGTCAATTGTGCCGATATCAAATATCCAGAGCATTACAAACGTGGTGCTGAAGCAGGAAAAAGAACCGCGATTGTTAATGTAAGAGAATGGCTTGACCGTGATCTGATCTCTTTAACATTGTTGTATAAAATTTGGCAAGAAGAAGAGAGTGGCTTACAAGCCGCAGAGCTATTATTGAGTTTTGCCCAATGGAGCCCTGAAGGTCCTGCTTCGTTATTAAGACCTTGCACATGGGGTGACGAAGTTGGTTTATCTTTGGCGCGTAATCTGTTTTTAGCTTATCACTGGTTATCGCCTTTATTAACCGAGCCAGAAAAAAGCCTTCATTCGCCCTATGCTAGTACGTATTGCATATCAAATGGAAGACCGTTTAAACGCTGATGAATTTGATCAGTTTCCAGGGCATTCACATACATCGAGACTACCTGCTTATTTAGGTGTCGCAGCTTTAGTCTTACATAAAGAGTTTGATAGCAGTATTTGTGAGCGTTGGTTAAATTACTCATTAATGATCTATCGCGGTGTTCTACCATTTTATGGTGGTCGCGATGGCAGTTGGGCAGAAGGAGCATTTTATTCATCTTCTTACAGCAAATGGCAACATCCTTTCTTTTTATCGGTAGAAAGATTGAGTGGTTTTTCTTTTTATGAGCACCCTTTTTATAAAAATTACTGCCACTTTGCGATGGATTTTGTCGCTTCTGAACAAGCTATTCATCCATTTGGGGATGGTTTCTGGTGTAAACGTGAAAGTGTTGAATGGCCTGGTTTCTTTGCGCAAAATCCGTTACGTATTTATGCACAGCGATTTGGAGATGTACTCGCTAGACAAACGAGCCAAAAATTAGAATCACAAGTTGAAGTTTATGCCTTACATTTGTTGGATGTTATTCCTACGATCCCACAATTAGCCTTTTCCGACATTGAACCATCAGAGCTTAGCAAAGAAGAAAAAACGCTTGCTCGTTTTTATCGACATGCAGGGTTTGGCATTGCTTCATTTGGACAAACTAATTTGTCATTTCGTGCCAGTCCTTTTGGCAACAGCTCACATCGCCATGCTGACCAAGGCAACATAGCTTTGATCGACAATAGCATGGGAGTATTAACGCCAACAGGCAGTTATGGGTATTGTTTTGGTAGTGCACACCATAGTGAGTGGACACAAACCACACAAGCACACAATTTACCGTTGATTGGCGGTCGAGGTCAGCTGATTGATGACGAGAGTGCAACTGCTGAGCTTATTTATCAACAACAAGGACAAAGTTGGTATTGCTGCAAAATAGAATTAGCTAAGGCCTATCAAGATGTTAAATCTTTTGTTCGTACCTTTGTATTGATTAAAAATAAAGGTTTAGTGGTTTGGGACACTATTGAATTGTTAACAGAAGATACTCTGCAGTGGCGTTTACATAGTCATTTAAATGCGAGTTTAACTGCTGACAGCGTCATGTTACAGGCTGAAAATTTGCAATATGTATGTTCATTATTAAGCCTATCAAAAACACAGCCAACTGTAGAGTTCGGTTATCAAGAAGCGATACCACTTTCAGGCGGTATCAAATCCGATGCAACAACCGATGTTTGTCATCTGCAATGGGAATTTGCTGCAGCCAAAAGCCATAACGTAATTGTCAGCTGTTTAAAATCACCCTTGAATATCACTGTTAATGATCATGGTTTATTAGAAATTCTACTCACAGAAGAATTGTTAATGGTGGATAAATCATCGAGTTTTATCAAGTGAGTTAACTTTATATTGAGATATTCTCATCTGAAGGTTCTGCAATCTAAGGTACAGAGTAAGTAAACTGAAATAAAAAATAGGAAAGATAAAATGCAATTTAACAAAGTCAAAATAAGTTGTTTCGCAATCATGATCAGTGGCCTGACCTTTGCTCAAACCACAATCGCAAATACGTTATCGGATCAAAAAGAACTAAGAAAACAACTTAGCACTACATTAGACGTAAATAAGTTACCTTCTGAGAATTTTAATTTATGGTCTTTTATGATTAATATTCCAGAGCCAGACCATAAACCAGAGCGTGAAGGTAAAGTGCTTGAAGTCGATGAAAAGGTACTCAATGCAGGTTACACACACCCGACTTGGTTTTTTACCGATCCTAAAACAGGTGCAATGGTTTTTCGTGCACCTAATAAAGCGATCACAACACCTAATAGCAGCAATGTACGTAGCGAATTACATACTATGTTACGACGTGGTGATCTACGCCTAAACGAAAAACAGCCTAAAAAATAACTTTGTCTTAACGAATCATCCTGACCCAAATAAATATGGAGCAGTGGGCGGTAAGTTATCAGCTACATTGGCAGTGGATTGGGTGAGTACGAGTGGCGACGATACTAAATTTCCTGCTCATTCTGTAGTAATTGGGCAAATTCATGGATTAGGTAAAACAGAACCTTTGAAACTGTTTTATCGTAAATTACCCAATCATAAACATGGTTCACTGTTTTGGAATTATGAAATTCGTCCTGCGGATCAAAGCCAACGTTACGATATTCCAAATGATGTTTGGGGCAGCCACCAATTAACCAGTGAATCGAAAGATCCTATTGATGGTATCGAGTTAGGTGAGCTTATCTCTTATGTTATTGATGTCAAAGGTACGATAATGACGTTAACCTTTACTAGAGCACTTGGAACAGATAAAGAGGAAACGCGCGTATTTACTCATGACCTAGGCAAAGGGTTAGCTGGGCACCCTCTTGACCGTGGTTACGCAGATGATGCTCTACATTTAAAAGCAGGTGCATATAATCAATGTAATATGAGTACTGAAAACCCTATCTGGGGCCCTGGATGTAGTAATGATGGTCTTGATGCAGGAGATTATGCTCAAGTCAGTTTTTACCGCTTAGATTTACAGCAATAACGATAAAAGTTAATAGCCTGTTTATTTTAAATAAACAGGCGAAAAAAAATGGCAAATTATCGATTTGAAATAACGGCTATAGATAACTCTCAATGCTAAGAACTATGCATCATCCGGATTTTTATGTAAGTAAGCCTTTTTAGCCAAATGTTGATTTTCAGTGCTATCGGTCATTTTAACTTTATAGTGTAAACCCGCTTTCGCTAGCATATGTGCTGCTACGGGTGCAGTGATCAACAGAAACATGCTGATTAATGTTTCTTTTAAATTTAGATGGCCCAGTTCAATGCTGAAAAAAATCATCGAAGCGGTCAATATACAGGCAACGCCTAGCGTGCTCGCTTTAGTTGGTGCATGCAAACGAGTAAAGTAATCAGGGAATTTTGCTAAGCCAATAGAACCAATCAGCATAACAACGCTACCGAATACCAACAAAACACTCACGACGACTTCTATCAATACAGTCATAGTTATTCCTTATTCAATAATATCGCCACGTAATAAGTACTTACAAAAAGCGGAAGTACTTACAAAACCAAGCAGGGCAATCAATAATGCACCTTCATAGTAAATCGCCGATCCTTGGTAAAGTCCTAACAAAATGATCATTGCAATACTATTAATATACATAGTGTCAACGGCAATAATTCTGTCAGGTGTGGTTGGGCCAATGATTAAACGCCAAGCATTTAAAGCTAAAGCGCAACAAATTAAAGCACAGGCAATCAGTATAGCGTAACTTAGCATCCAAAAATCTCCTTCAAAGGGGCTTCATAACGATGTTTGATAAGGTTAATTAATTCCTGTTCGTCTTCAAGGTGTAACACGTGTACATACAACCATTTCTTGTCATCTGACAACTCGACGCTCACTGTGCCAGGTGTTAATGAAACACTACTAGCAAAAATAGTGAGTGGCACTGGTGCATTAATGTCTAAAGGTACCGCAATAAAAGCTGGCTTTAAACTGCGATTACTTTGCAGTACGCGTTTAGCTACATCGTAATTAGATACTACGATGTCAACCAATAAACGAAACGTATACATTAAAACTTTGATATGACTTTTTGCTACTAATCTTTTTTCACTAAGTGGCGCGACAATCCACGGAATAACAATCGCAAAAACAGCCCCTAACACCATGTGGCCATTGCTAAAATCATGCAAAATTTGCCACACTAGCCATAATAATATGCTGTGATATGGCATAGGAAACCAACTAAAGTTTCTTACTTTATCCATTATTGAGCTACCTCATTAAGTTGTTGCAAGGTTAAACCTGCTTTAAGCTGCTCAGCTGCCAATTGCGCGTAATCACTCACGGGTCCTCCAAAAATAACCATCAAAGGAAGAAGTACGACCAATAAACCAATAGCTAAATATTGAATAGGATGTCCTTTGAGTGCAGTAGTATTTTCACCATTCGTTCGCCAAAACAATGAAGTGCCAGCCCGAGATAAGGCGATTAAAGCAATGAGTCCGGCCCCTAATATTAGAGGGAAAACCCACATCGCTTGGCTTGCATTAGTCACTGATTGCAAAATTAACGCTTTACCTACAAATCCTGACAGTGGCGGCATACCGATTAAGGCTATCGCCAACAGGGCAAATATAAAGCCCAAAATTCCTGCCTGTGGCATTGCTCTCGCAACTACAAATCGATCTTCCGCTTTCCCACGCTGTTGCTGAATTAACCCAGCAAGTAAAAACATAGCAGCACATGCAATTGTGCTATGGATTAAGTAATAAATCCCAGCCGAAGTTGCCTGCACCGTATTCACGCTGATTGTGACTAATAAAGTACCTACAGAGACAATGACTAAGTTACTACAAAGTACCCGTAAACTTTGACTCGCTAATACAGAAATAGCACCAACAGCAATGGTTAATAAAGCGATCGGCCATAACCATGGTAAAGCGATATTTGCCAGCTCACCAGCTTGATCACCAAACATAACCCCATGCACTCGCCAAATGCTATAAATACCTACCTTGGTCATAATAGCAAACAGCGCTGCCACTGAAGTACTAGTGCTTGAATAAGCTTTCGGTAACCAAAAATGTAAAGGAAGCATAGCCGCTTTCAAACCAAACACAGCCAATAGCAATAAAGCGCCTGACTTGGTGATCAGTAATTCATTGTCTGAGAGCAAAGGAATTCTATCCGCCATATCTGCAAAGTTAAGTGTACCTAAGGTCCCGTATAAGGTGCCTAGTGCAAATAAAAATAGCGACGATCCAATTAAGTTAAGAAAGACATAATGGATGTTAGCCTGTGTCTTTTGCTTTCCTCCTCCATGGATCATCAATGAATAAGAGGCGATCAACAACACTTCAAAAAATACAAAAAGATTAAACACGTCGCCAGTTAAAAAGGCACCGTTAATACCCATCAATTGAAACATGATTAATGGGTGAAAAAAGGCACCGGTTTTATCTTCTCCAGCACTCGCATACAAAGTGACAGCCAAACCTAAAATAGCACTTAAGCAGACCATTAATACAGAGAAAGCATCAGCAACTAAAACAATACCAAATGGCGCAGACCAATCTCCAAGCGCATACACTTGAATACCTTGTTGTTTCACTTTAAATAACAACACAAATGCAACAACAACCATTAACACATTTGCAGCAATGGCCAGCACACGTTGTTTATTTATTGCATTATTTAAGCTTGGGAAAAGCAGAATAACAGCAATGAAAAAGGGTATTAATACCGGGAAAATAACTAAATGGTCAAACAAACTCATTAGGATTTTTCCTCCGCAGCTAAGCGGTCAAAAGGTTCAGTACCATCAACATGGTCATTACCCAAGTCAGAGCGCCCACGCATTGCTAAAATCACTGCAAAAGCGGTCATGGCAAAACCAATTACAATCGCTGTCAGCACTAAAGCTTGCGGCAATGGATCGGCGTAATTCTCATTGCTACTAAGCACCGCTGGCGCACCAATTGTTAATCCACCACTGGCAAATAGAAATAAGTTAACAGCGTATGATAACAAGGTAAGGCCTATCACTAAGGTGAATGTATGGCCACGTAACATTAAAAATATGCCGCAGGCAGTCATAAAGCCGACACAAATTGCGTAGACTAATTCCATTATCTTTCTCCTACTGTGAGTCGTTCTTTAGTGGTTAGCTTACCTAAACTTGCTAGTATAAGTAATGTTGCACCGATGACAGTAAAGTAAACCCCTAAGTCAAATACCAATGCACTCGCAAGCTCAAATTTACCTATCCAAGGCAATGAAACATATTCAAACCAAGAGGTTAAGAAAGGACGGCCAAATATCCAACTTCCTATACCCGTTGCTCCTGCAATCGCTAATCCGATAGCTGTTATGTAGTGATAACTCACATTAATTCTTTTCGCCATCCAATCGACACCGTGTGCAAGGTACTGTTGAATTAAAGCAATGGACGTGATCAGACCTGCGATAAAACCACCACCTGGTAAATTATGTCCACGCATAAAGATATAAGCTGAAATAAGCAAAAATAGCGGTAACAAGCTTTGCGACACAACACCAAGCAATAATGGATATTTATCTTTTGCCCATAAACGCCCATTAAAATCTTTAGTCTGCATCGATAAACGCATGCGAGCAATCACTTTGTGAATCCCTAATGCTGCAATACCCAGTACCGTAATTTCACCGAAAGTATCAAAACCACGGAAATCGACCAAAATAACGTTCACAACATTAGTTCCACCACCACCTGTTTTCGCATTAGCTAAGAAGAACTCAGAAATACTATCTAAAGGATGGGTCATTAAGGCAAAACAAATGCTACCAATAATACAACCGATTAAAGAAGCAACCGCTAAATCTCGCACAAAATGACTAGGGCGATTTTTACTAGTAGGCGTTATTTGCGGGAAGAAATAGAGTGCTAGCAATAACAAAATAACCGTTACAATTTCAACCGAAAGTTGCGTTAAGGCTAAATCAGGCGCTGAGAAGTAAGCAAAAGTAATCGATACCACTAAACCCACTAACGACAACATTAATAACGCAATTAGACGATAATGGCTCCAAATAACAGTGGCCAGCGAACCTGCAATGATTAAAATGGCAGCAACAATCACTGCGCCATTTAATGGAATACTCGGTAGACTACCTTTAGTTGTTTCAAGGTCTAATAATGGAGGAGCAATTAGCAATAACGCAAAAAAGCACAGACAGAACGTATAACGTTGTAAAGACCCAGTCTCCAGTTTATCCGTTACTTTTTGTGCCCATTTTACGCCAGCCTGAATAAAGCCTTCAAATTCAACTTTTGCATCAATATCTGGAAACATGCCTGCAAATTTGAATAAATGCTTACGATTCAAATAAATAGCTATACCACCAAGACTTGCTATCCCGCTCATCATTAACGGAAGGTTAAATCCATGCCAAATAGCTAAATTATATTCAGGTAGAGCATGATGAAATACCGCCAATGATGCGCTTTCTAACAAAGGACCAATAGTATCCTGAGGCAGGATGCCAACTAACAAACAAATAGCGACTAAAATTTCCACAGGAACACGCATATAACGTGGCGGTTCGTGTGGTGTTTTAGTTAACCCTTTTGGCTCACCATTGAAAAAGACATCATGAATAAATCGTAATGAATAAGCCACAGAAAAGGCTCCAGCAATTGTCGCTAATACTGGAATTAACCAAGACATAGATCCTAAAATACTTTGATCTAACGTTTCACCAAAAAACATCTCTTTAGATAAAAATCCATTCAGCAAAGGGACACCTGCCATTGATGCTGAGGCGACCATCGCTAACGTAGCCGTAATAGGCATATATTTCCATAAACCGTTGAGTTTTCGCATATCTCGCGAACCAGATTCATGGTCAATAATACCTGCAGCCATAAATAATGACGCTTTAAAAATAGCATGATTCATGACGTGAAATATCGCTGCAATAGCAGCTAATTCAGTATTTAAACCAAGTAGTAATACGATCAAACCAAGGTGACTAATAGTCGAATAAGCTAATAAACCTTTTAAATCATGTTTAAATAATGCAGTGTAAGCCCCCAATAACAAAGTAAACAATCCTGTTAAAGAGACCACCACAAACCACTCTTCTGTTCCGGCTAATACGGGGTAAAAACGAGCCAATAAGAAAATACCCGCTTTTACCATAGTCGCCGAATGTAAATACGCACTTACAGGTGTAGGCGCTGCCATCGCATGAGGCAACCAAAAGTGGAACGGGAATTGAGCTGACTTAGTAAATGCACCAATTAAAAATAAGCCTAAAATAGCTAAATAATAAGGACTTTGTTTTACTAATCCACCACTGTTGAGGACGACATCTAACTCATAGCTACCCACCACTTGACCTAATAAGATGATCCCAGCCAATAGCGCTAAGCCACCAGCACCAGTGATAGTCAGCGCCATTCTAGCGCCTTTGCGCGCATCGCTATTATGTGACCAAAAACCAATCAGTAAGAATGAGCTTATACTCGTCAACTCCCAGTAGAACCAGAGTTGCAGCATATTGTTTGACATAACAATGCCTAGCATTGCCGTCATGAACATAATTAAATAGCAGTAGAAACGGCCCATATTGTCTTTTTCGGACAAATAATAGCGAGCATATAAAATAACCAGTAAACCAATTCCTAAAATCAGTAAACTGAATAATGCAGATAGCCCATCAAGGCGAAAAGATAGTGACAAACCTAATTGAGGTATCCACTCATAGCTCTGGCTAAAAACCTGACCGGCAAACACCGCAGGTAAGTCGAGAAAAATGAGGCAAAGAGCCAGCGCTGGCAATAATGCTGTGGCTAGTGCACACGCACTACGACTGAGTCTATCAGTTAATAAGGGAACAATGATCCCTAACATGGGTAAAAATGGCACCCAAAAATAATACATGTCAGCGAAGCTCCGTTAGCTAAGTAATTGGTATTTGCGACCTACGATAGTGATTAATTGAATATAAATCAACGATTTGTCGAGTCTAGTTAAATTACGACCTAAATTATATGTTTATTTTACTAATTTTGCTTGTCAAGTTCGAGTCACATACAACTCAATAGACGATTATTGTCGCCAACTTTAAAGACCACTATACATGTTAACTCAAGTTGTCATACCTATTACATTAATACCAATTGT
>JAOFNL010000061.1 GCA_028041985.1 Psychromonas sp.
CTTCTTTTTTCATGTAATTGGCATAAATTGAAGTCCAATAATTTTAGTACTTTTTATTATATTCATAAAAAAAGCCATGGTGACAGTTAAATCAACTGACACCATGGCTTTTTAGTTTAATTGTAGTTCTATCACTATCCAATTTTTTGGATAGTAATGTGTATCCTGACAGTCTTATTCAGTCACTGTTACTCGAACAGGGCGTAACTCTGTCGTATATCCATCGGTTACGCTAACGGTGATTGTGTAAACATTATCCAAATCAGCATCTTCTGGTATATCAACATAATGTGCATCGTTGAATCTCAAACTACCAATACTGCTATCAATACTAAATAGTGTTGCGTCATCACCACTAGCTATTGCGTAGGTAAGAGTTTGTTGATCAGCATCTGTCGCGCTAATAGTTGATATAATAGTATTACCTTCAAGTACATCAAACTCTATTCCGTTAAAGCCAAGGTATAAAATAATATTGTCATCAACGCTATTAGTTGACATAACGTCAATATGTCCATCACCATTTACATCCGTTGCATAAACTGAGAACACATATGAATCTCCGGTGAAAGTATCGGTATGTTGAGTGAACCTTTCATTGCCATCATTTTCGTACCAAAAAACACTACCAGTACTATATTCACCACCAGTGATCAAATCAACATCACCATCACCATCTATATCTGCTGCTGATATCGAAGTCGGAGAAGATCCTGATGTTGAAATAACTAGTTCAGTAAAGATACCTGCACCATCATTTCTAAACCAAGTAACGGTATAATCAGTACGTGATGTAGCAGCTAAATCAAGATCTCCATCACTATCAACATCAACAACAATCACTGCCGATGCGCCATCGGCATCTGTGGTTAATATATGTTCAGTGAAAGCTTGAGTCCCGTCATTTTCATACCAAGCAATCGTATCGTCGAGAATAGATGCTGACATCATATCTATATCGCCATCACCATCAATATCAGCTGCCGTTACAGAAACAGCACCATTGGTATCATCAGTAACAATATGTTGAATGAACCCTTGACTCCCGTCATTTTCATACCAAGCAACCGTATCGTCATTCACAGACGCTGACATTAAATCAATATCACCATCTTTATCTATATCTAATGCATAAATAGAAAAGGCCCCATTAGCCGTATCAGTAACAACGTGTTTAATGAAAATTTCGTTCCCATCATTTTCATACCATGCAACCGTATCATCATCAATAGACGCTGACATTAAATCAATATCACCATCACTATCAACATCAAGCGCATAAACAGAATAAGCGCCGTCAGCATCAGTCGCTACAATGTTTTTGGTGAAATTCTCACTACCATCATTATCATACCAAGCGATAATACCTTCCGTGTTCGATGCTGACACTATATCAATGTCCCCATCACCATCAACATCAACGGCGTAAACAGAGCGAGGGTCATCCGCTTCGTCATCAATAATGTCTGTTGATAACACACGGTAAGCAGCACTTTCCTCCCACATAGGGCTAGAACTATTAGCTGCATTATCTGGAGAAGGGTCACGGTTATCACCAACACCATCACCATCAGTATCTACCGTTTCTGTACTATCTTCAGGAAAAGCATCGTCAACATCAACAATACCATCGTTGTCATCATCGGTATCACTATTGTTACCAATTCCATCACCATCAGTATCAATAGTTTCTGCGACATCTTCTGGGAAGGTATCATCATCATTAAGTACACCATCGCCATCAATGTCAGTATCAGTTTCGTCGCTGATACCATCGTCATCCAAATCGCTTATAATAGTAACGCGAACATCACGAGTTACTGTAACGTATCCATCGGTAACGCTAACACTCACTTCATAGACGTTGTCCACATCAGCATCTTCTGGTGTTGAAAATGCTTTTGCGTTAATAAACATCAAGCTGCCATCAGCACTATCAATGTCAAATAACGCAGCGTCATCACTGTTAGCTATTGCGTAGATAAGTGTTTGTTCATCACCATCTGTTGCTGAAAGCGTTGATACAAAAGTTTCACGCTCAAATACATCAACTTCTGCCCCAATAAAACCAGAATGCAAAATGAGATTAGCGGCACTAGTATTTGCTGATATAACATCAACATAACCATCATCATTTACATCTACGACATAAACTGAATCTGCATAACCATCATTAGTAAAATAATTTGTATGTTGAGTGAAACTCTCCCGCCCATTGTTTTCGTACCAGTAGACACCGCCGCCGTAATAATCACTACCAGTGACTAAATCGATATCACCATCATTATCCATATCTGCTGCTGATATAGAAAAAGGAAAATACCCTGAGGTTGTCACTGTGTGCTCAGTAAAACCATTTGAGCCATCATTTTCAAACCAACCGATAGTATTAGATACATAAGCTAAATCAAGGTCGCCATCACTATCAAGATCAACAGTAATCACCGCTCTAGCACCATTAGCAGAAGCCGTTAATAGATGTTTAGTAAAACCTTGGCTACCGTCATTTTCATACCAAGCGATAGTATCATCATCATAAGACGCTGATATTAAATCAATATCCCCATCATTATCGATATCTGCTGCTGTAACAGAGCGAGCACTCTCGGCGTCATTCGCAACAATATGAGCGGTGAAACTTTGGCTACCGTCATTTTCATACCAAGCGATAGTATGGTCATTGGAAGATGCCGACATTAAATCAATATCGCCATCACCATCAACATCAACAGCGTAAACGGAATAAGCCCCATCTGCCGCATTGGTAACAACATGTTCGGTAAATGTTAGATTATCGTTTTCATACCAAGCGATAGTATCGTTAAAACTAGATGCCGACATTAAATCAACATCACCATCACCATCAATATCTAATGCATAAACAGATTGAACATTATCAACACCAGAGGCAACGATGTTTTTCGTAAAATTTTCGCTATCATCGTTTTCATACCAAGCAATAATGTCATCATCATTAGACGCTGAAATAATATCGACATCGCCATCACCATCAACATCGCTAGCGTAAACGGATTGGACATTATCCGCATCATTGTCAATTATTTCTGATGATATCTCCTTGTAAGAGACCACTTGTTCCCAAACTGGTGCGAAACCATTGATTGGATTCGCTGGAGATGGGTCGCTATTGTCACCGACACCATCACCATCTGTGTCTACTGTTTCAGAGCTATCTTCAGGGAAGACATCATTACCGTCTAAAACACCATCATTGTCATCGTCATCATCGCTATTATTACCAATACCATCACCATCAGTATCAACGGTTTCAGTCGCATCCTCTGGAAAGGCATCATCGTCATTAAAGATATCATCGCCATCAATGTCATCGTCGACTCCATCGCTGATACCGTCATCATCCAAGTCACCTAAAATAGTAACGCGAACATCACGAACTACATTTGTGTAACCATCGGTCACATTAACAATCACTTGATAGATGTTATCCAAATCAACATCATTTGGTGTGGCCCAAGTCTGAGCATTAATAAATGTCACACTCCCATTAGTACTATCAATACTAAATAAAGTCGCGTCTGTACCGCCGACTATACTGTAGGTAAGTGTTTGTGCATCACCATCCGTTGCTGAAAGTATTGACACAAAATTTTCATATTCAAAGACATCAATTTCTATTCCAGAAAAACCAGAATATAAGATAATAGTGTCGTCCCTTTCATTGACAGCCATAACATTGATATACCCATCTTCATTCACATCAGTCGCATAAACAGAGTAAGTGTAACCATCATTATTAAAATAATTTGTATGTCGAGTGAAACTCTCGCTACCATTATTTTCGTACCAATAAATGCCATTGCTGTTATTACTACTACCAGTAATCAAATCGATATCACCATCACTATCCATATCCGTTGCAAATATCGATACCGGGTTATAACCAACTAGTGAAACAACTTGTTCAATAAAATCACCTGCGCCATCATTTTTAAACCAAGTCACTTTACTATCATTCTCTGATACGGCAGCTAAATCAATATCACCATCCCTATCTATATCAACAGCAATCACCTCAGTAGCGCCATCAGCATCTGTGCTTAGTATTTTTTGAGTGAAACTTTGACTACCGTCATTTTCATACCAAGCAATCGTACCATCATCATAAGACGCAGACACCAAGTCAATATCGCCATCATTATCAATATCTGCAGCCGTTACTGAACGAGCACCATCAACCGTATCTATAACAACATGTTTCGTAAAGGTCTGATTATCGTTTTCATACCAAGCAATCGTGTCGTCATTAAGAGACGCTGACATTAAGTCGATATCACCATCACTATCGATATCTAATGCATAAACAGAATACGCACCATCAGCCGTATCGGTGACAACATGTTTCGTGAAGGTTTGATTATCATTTTCATACCAAGCAATCGTGTCGTCATTAATGGATGCAGACATCAAATCAATGTCACCATCGTTATCAACATCTATTGCATAAACAGATTGAGCAGCATCAGCATCAGTTGCAACAACCTGTTTAGTGAAATTTTCACTTCCATCGTTTTCATACCAAGCGATAGTGTCATCACTGAGAGAAGCTGACATCATGTCAACATCGCCATCTCCATCAATGTCGACAGCAAAAACAGAGCGAGGACCATTAGCATTATTATCAATAATATCTGTTGACAAGATATTGTAGTCAGCACTTATATCCCAAACAGGGTCGAAATTATTATTGCCATTATTTGGAGAAGCGTCACTGTTATCGCCAATACCATCACCATCACTATCCATTGTTTCAGTAGCATCTAATGGGAATGCATCGTCAACATCTAAAACTCCATCGTTGTCATCATCAGTATCGGCATTATTACCAATACCGTCACCATCAGTATCAGTGGTTTCTGTTGGATCATAAGGCAAGTCATCATCATCATTTAATGCGCCATCACCATCAATATCGGAGTCTTCTTCATCAATAATTCCATCATCATCCAGATCACCTAAAATAGTAACGCGAACATTAAGTGATTCATTGGTGTAACCATCGGTTACGCTGATGGTTACTTGATATACATTATCTAAATCAGCATCTTCTGGTGTTGCCCATGTTTTAGCGTTAATAAAGCTCAAACTGCCATCGTCAGGATTAATATTAAATAACGCTGCATCATCACCGTTATCAATCGCATAAGTCAGTGTTTGTTCATCAACATCAGTCGCAGAAAACGTTGAAACGGTGGTTTGACCTTCAAATACATTAAATTTTAATCCCGCAAAACCAGGATATAAACTAACAGTATTATTCCTTTCATTAGTTGCCATTACATCTAGGTGCCCATCATCATCAACATCCGCGATGTAAACGGAGTGCGTATAGGTATCACTGGCAAAGTCATCCGAACGCCTAGTGAAGCTTTCGCTACCATTATTTTCAAACCAATAAAAAGTTAGCCCAAGGTTAACACCAACAACAAAATCGACATCACCATCATTATCCATATCCGCTGCATATAAAGATAAAGCGAAATTACTCACGGTTGAAATAGATTGCTCCGTAAAGTGACCAAGTCCATCATTTTTAAACCAAGCAACGGTTCTATCGTTATAAGAGGTGTAGGCTAAATCGGTATCACCATCGCTATCGACATCAACCGCGATGATCATTGTGGCACCATCAGCACTCGTGGTTAATACCTGTTTAGTGAACCCTTGACTACCGTCATTTTCATACCAAGCAATGATATCGTCATCGTAAGACGCTGATATTAAATCAATATCACCATCATTATCGATATCAGCAGCCGTTACTGAACGAGCGCCATCTGCATCATCTGTGACGATGTGCTTACTGAACGCAGCGTTGCCATTATTTTCATACCAAGCAATAGTATAGTCCTCACTAGACGCAGACATTAAGTCAATATCACCATCATTATCTACATCAATTGCGTAAACAGAATATGCACCATCCGCTGTATCGCTAACTATATGTTTGGCAAACACTTCATTGCCGTTATTCTCATACCATGCAATCGTGTCGTCATTAATAGACGCTGACATTAAATCAAGATCACCATCACCATCAATATCTAATGCATAAACAGCATTTGCACCATCAACATCTGTCGCCACAACCTGTTTAGTGAAGTTTTCGCTACCATCGTTTTCATACCAAGCGATGGTATCGTCAGTCAGAGAAGCTGACATCATGTCAATATCACCATCACCATCAACATCGGCGGCATAAACTGAACGAGCATCATCAGCATCGTTATCAATACGATTTGTTGATAACGAACTGTAAGTATTACTTGTATCCCACACTGGAACGAAACCGTTTGCCCCATCATTTGGAGAGGGGTCGTTATTGTCACCAATGCCATCACCGTCAGTGTCGACTGTCTCACTACTGTCTACAGGGAAGCTATCGTTAACATCTAAAACCCCGTCGTTGTCATCATCAGTATCAGCATTATTACCAATACCATCACCATCAGTATCAGTGGTTTCTGTTTCATCATAAGGGAATGCATCATTAGTATTAAGCGTCCCATCACCATCAATATCATTGTCTATATCATCACTGATACCATCGCCATCTAGGTCACTTAACACAATAACGCGAATATCACGAATCACGTCACTGTAACCGTCTGACACACTAATAGTTACCTCATAGATGTTATCGGCGTCAGCATCTTCTGGTGTTGATAGCGCTTTGCTGGTAAGAAACGACAAACTACCGTCACTAATATCAATATTAAACATCGTCGCATCATCACCACCATCAATGGCATAAATCAACGCCTGTGCATCAATATCTGTTGCAGAAAGGGTTGAAACAAGAGTTTCACCTTCAAATATCTCAAGCTCTAATCCGGCGAAACCAGAATATAAAATAACATCGTTACTGCTAGCATTGGTTGTGAGTACATCAACATATCCATCACTATTCACATCCGTTGCATAGACCGAATAAGCATAACCATCATAAGTAAAGTCATTGTTGGAACTAGTAAAGCTTTCACTACCATTGTTTTCGTACCGATAAATACCTGAGCTATATATCGCGCCAACAAGAAAGTCGACATCACCATCATTATCAATATCAGTTGCATTGAGAGATATAGGGGCATAATTTAACGTTGTGACAACTTGTTCAATAAAGCCTCCAAGCGCATCATTTTCAAACCAAGCAAGCATGCGGTCATCTTCAGACACATAAGCGATATCAAGATCGCCATCACTATCAACATCAACAGTAATAACCGCGGCAGCACCTTTAGCATCCGAGGTTAATACGAGTTTAGTGAAGCCCTGACTACCATCATTTTTATACCAAGCAATCGTATCGTCATTTTCCGACGCTGACATTAAATCAATATCACCATCATTATCAATGTCTGCAGCGGTCACCGAGCGAGCACCGTCGGCATCAGCAGTAACAACATGTGTTGTAAAGCTTTCGCTACCGTCATTGTCATACCAAGCAATGGTGTCATCTAAAGTAGACGCAGACATTAAATCAATATCCCCATCACCATCGATATCTAGCGCATAAACAGAATAAGCACCATCTGCTGTATCAGTAACAATGTGTTTAGTAAACGTGAGATTATCGTTTTCATACCAAGCAACCGTGTCATCATTAACCGAAGCTGACATTAAATCAATATCGCCATCTCCATCGACATCAAGTGCGTAAACAGACTGCGCACCATAAGCATCTGTCGCGACAACGTGCTGAGTGAAATTTTCACTACCATCGTTTTCATACCAAGCAATAATGTAGTCATCATAAGAGGCTGACATCACGTCAATATCGCCATCGCCATCAATATCGGTGGCGTAAACAGAACGTGCACCATCAAAATCAGCATCAATAAAATCAGTTGATAACACATGGTACTCAACACTTTCTTTCCATACTGGAGCAGCACTATTATCAGCATTATCAGGAGAAGGGTCGCTGTTATCGCCGGCACCATCACCATCGGTATCGACTGTTTCAGTAGCGTCTAGTGGGAGTGCGTCGTCAACATCTAAAGTACCGTCGTTGTCATCATCAGTATCGGTATTATTACCAATACCATCACCATCAGTATCAGTGGTTTCTGTTGGATCATAAGGTAAGTCGTCATCATCATTTAATGCGCCATCACCATCGATATCGGTGTCTTCTTCATCAATGATACCGTCATTATCTGCATCACCTATAATAGTAACGCGGACATCTCGAGTTACACTATTGTTGCCATCGCTTACACTCACCGTCACTTTATAGATGTTATCTGCATTAGTATCTTCTGGTGTTGCCCACGCTTTGGCATTAACAAATGACAATCGTCCATTACTGCTATCAATACTAAATAATGTTGAGTCTTCGCCACCATCAATTGAATAAGTTAATGTTTGTTCATCAGCATCCGTTGCTGAAAGTGTTGATATAAAGGTTTCACGTTCACGTACATCAATCTCTAACCCTAAAAAACTAGAAGATAAAATAATACTATCAGCGTTATAATCGGCTAACATAACGTCAACATAGCCATCGCCATTAACGTCAGTGGCATAAATTGAGTACGATTCACCACTACCAATGAAATCATCTTCACGCAGCGTAAAGTTTTCACTGCCATCATTTTCATACCAATAGAGACCATCGGCATATTCAATACTAGACAGGAGGTCGACATCACCATCACCATCCATATCCATTGCAAATATTGATAGCACGTCACTGGCAGAGGTAGTAATAACATGATCAGTAAAGCCGCCTAGCCCATCATTTTCAAACCAAGCGATCGTATCATCATAAATCCAATAGACTAAGTCGGCATCACCATCACTATCTACATCAACTGCAATCATCTCACTAATATTGATGATATCTGTGGTTATGACCTGCTTAGTGAAATTGCCTTGACCATCATTCTCATACCAAAAAACAACACCTTCACTATAAGATGTTGAAATCAAATCAATGTCACCATCATTATCAACATCTGCAACGGCTAATGAGCTAATCTCTTCCTCATCATTCGTAGCGATGCTTTTGGTAAAGTTTTCATTGCCATCATTTTCATATATATCAATGGTGTCATCACTGGCAGATGCTGATATTAAATCGATATCACCATCACCATCACTATCTACTGCATAAATAGAAGAAAAACCATTATCATCAGAGGTGACAACGTATTTAGTGAAATTTTGAGCCCCATCATTCTCATACCAAGCAATCGTGTCGTCATTACTAGACCTTGATATTAAATCTTTATCACCATCGCTATCTATATCTATTGCATAAACAAATTGAGCACCGTTAACATCTGTCGCGACAACCTGTTTGGTGAAACGCCCACTACCGTCGTTTTCATACCAAGCAATAGTATCGTCATTGTAAGACGCTGACATCATATCAATATCGCCATCACCATCAATGTCGACAGCGTAAACATCTCTTGCACCATCAGCATCATCATCAATGACATTTGTTGAGACTATACTGAAACCAACGCTCTCATCCCACACAGGAATGAAATTGTTATTAACATTGCTCGATGATCCATCTGATGAACCACCACACCCTGCTAACAAAAGAGTAAATCCACCCACTAAAATATTAAATTTCAAACTAAAAACTCCACTTACAATTTTAAAATTAATCCGTTAAATAAAATCTGAAACTTCCAAATTCCTCAAGCTAAGTAAATAACTCGAGTATGAGGCAATGGCCCTACAGTCACGCACCTTAATCCTGCTCTCGAAAGGGTTGAACGATATTCATCATCTATACTCGTTATCGTTCAATTAAGTTAATAATCTCAGTAATAACTTCCTCATTGATATTCATAACCATTGAACGTCATTCAAAGCTTTTCATTACCGGGCATCGATATATAACCAGTTAATTGCTCTAAACGCCTCATCCAAGATTTGATATGTTTATAATTATCGATTATCACTTCACCTTCATGAGCAATTGAAATATAAGGATAAATTGCACAATCGGAAATTGTAGGACGGTTAGCAGCTAGCCAATTGTTGTTACTAAGGTGATTATCTATTAGCGCTAATATCTGATAAGAGTTCTCTAAGCATTGACTATGATCACCTTCAAAACCAAATTTTTTAATTAACCGAGCCTTATTTGGCCCATGCTGTATTTCATTAGCAGCGACGGATAACCATTGCATAACATCCGCTTGTAAATGAGCCTCACTCGGCCACCATGCCTCACCACCATATTTATTGGCCAAATAAACAAGGATGGCTTGGGCATCTCTTAGTATTACATCGCCATCCTTAAGAATTGGAATTTCTCCCCAAGGGTTCAATTGCAGCAACTTCGCTTCTTTATGTTCACCTTCCATAAAATTAACAGGCACAATTTCTAATGGTGTTTGAATGAATGATGCAAATAGTCTTACTTTGTAACAGTTTCCTGATAGTGCTAAGTCATATAGTTTCATTTGTTTCTTCCTTGATACATATTATTATTCCTTTGATAGTAGTTGATTGAATTCAAGCACAATTTCATCGAGGTCACAGATAAATGAACAATCCTTCTTGCAACACTTTGCTTAAGGCCTTTTGTTATTTTTATCACCCCTTTAGATAACCAAGCTTAATATATTGATGTCATTAATACTCAACACAGGGAGTTTGCTATTGATTTTATGGAGTATATTGACACTTTATTGCCTGAAAGATAATACGTTACATTT
>JAOFNL010000062.1 GCA_028041985.1 Psychromonas sp.
TTACGCCTCGAATTGAATTGTTTTTTCTGCGCAAAATTTAGTTCACATATTTACTACAATTGGTATAAAGGTGTAGACCAAAATGAGCGATGAATTATTTAAGTTTTCAATAAATTACACGCTAATAACCTTATTAATTATGAACTAAACGGATGAGAGTGAATATATTTAAACCAACAAAAGGCCTTAGTAATAAGCACCTACAGTCGATATTTTGTAGTACAGGCCCTCGTAAATTATTAGAGAAACGCCGTGCAGGGGAACTGTTAGCAAGCACAGAACAACATATTATCACCACCCCTCAAGGCGTTAAATTACTTGGGTATTTATCTAAATCTACTCGACTCACAGCCTCTAAGGGGTTAGCCATTATCTTGCATGGTTGGGAAGGCAGTGCTGATTCATTATATGTACTTTCATGTGGTCAAAAACTTTTGGCTGATGGGTTTGATGTGTTTCGTTTAAACTTTCGTGATCATGGTGATACACAATCTTTAAACAAAGATCTTTTTAACTCAACGCGATTAGAGGAAGTGGTTGAATCGGTTAAATACCTGTGTCGTCATTTTGGTGGACAGCATAATCTGCTTTGTGGGTTTTCGCTCGGAGGTAACTTTTGTCTTCGTGTTGCTAATTTAGCGAAGCTGGAACAAATTGGTCTTGATCAAGCCATTGCTATTTGCCCTTTATTAGATCCAACCACAACCATGGATAAGTTAAATGCAGGGTTTCCTGTCTATGAAAGGTATTTTGTAAAAAAATGGAAACGTTCACTATACAAAAAGTTAGATCATCATCAGCATTTTGATTATAGAGAACAGTTAAACAAGTTAAGCACTTTAGATGAAATGAATGAATTTTTTGTATTAGGTTATACCGACTTTAAAAGTACCAAAGATTACTTCGATGCCTATTCATTACTAGGTGACCATTTACAGCAACTTGCGATTCCAACCACTATTATTGCTGCATCGGATGATCCTATGATCCCGGCTAAACAGTTGCAAGAACTGTATCCTTCGCAATGGTTGAATATCGAATTACAAGCCAAAGGTGGACATTGTGCTTTTATTAAAAACTGGAAATTAGAAAGTTGGGTAAGTGATCGAATAGTGCAGTTAGTTAATGGGTAAAATACCACAACCTTGAGCATTCATTTTAAAAGTACTAACTTATTTAATGTAATTGGTATTATTTTCCTTGATATAGTTTATCAAAATCAGGGATCATCTTTTCCCAAATCGGTCTATCTTTACCCAAATATTCACATACCGCATCTAAAAATAGACGCGTTCTGACCGGCAAGTCTCGATGTGGATAGACGGCATACATTGGGCTGTGCTCCACTAACTGCAAGTTAGTTAATAATGGTACTAATTGGCCTGTTTTTATTTCATTTTCAATGAGAAAAGCTGGTAATAAACCATAAGCTCTGCCCGATAATATTTTCATTTTTAATACTTCTGCATCATTTGTCCTGAATATGCTTTTCATTTTTTGTTCATGCGTTTCACCTACTTTGTTTAAATAGGTAATGTTATCCACTCTAAAATGGGCATTTGCATAAGTAGCTGCAGGACAAGTATTTAGATCTTCAATTGATCTTGGTAAGCCGTGATCTTGAATGAAGTCAGGAGAGGCTAAAATTAACCAACGATTACGTGCAATTGTTCTAGCAATGAGTGAAGAGTCTTTTGGAACCCCAATTCGAAAAGCTAAATCAAATCCTTCAGATATAATATCAACTAATCGGTCATCCACACGAAGTTCCACTTCAACTTGTGGAAAGCGTTGTTGGAAGTCGTTAACAACGGGTTGTAAATAACGACGACCAATAAAGGCAGAAGCGGTGATTTTTAATAAACCATGTGGCTCTTGATGGTAATTCTCGGCTATGCGTAGCGTGTCTGATAATAGATCGCGTAATTCTTTTGCTTTTTTGATCATTTCTGCACCTGCTGCCGTTAATGAAAACGAACGTGTTGTGCGATTTAACAGCCTTAAACCTAATTCATCTTCTAAGCGGCTAATTTGTTTCGATATGACAGAACGATCGGTGTTGCGAAGTTCAGCTGCTTTGGCAAAAGAACCTTGTTCAACAACTTCTAAAAGCATTAAAAGACGAGAGGTAATATCCATTTTTTATCCTAAACAAATCAATTGATGCTATTTTTGCACTAATGAAATTAAAAAACCATGCTTTTTTATCACTCTCCAGTTACGTAATATCCGTAAAAATATGACAGGAGTCCCATAATGAACAAGCATTTGATTGCCGCATCAATTCTTTCACTCAGTTTTGCTTTAATGAGTTGTGCTAAAGAAGAGCCACAAAAAACATCAACTCAACGCCCTTTACAATCCATAGATGTTGCGCAAGTTTTAGTCGAGCCAACACAAAATTGGCATACTTATACATCTCGTTTAGAGTCTCCTGAAGAAGTGTCATTGATGCCACGTGTTTCTGGTGTCATTGAGAAGATTTCTTTTAAGGAAGGCGACCGAATAAAGAAGGGTGATCTTTTATTTCAATTAGATAGTCGCCCATTTTCAGCTATTGTGGCGAGCTTAGAAGCACAAGTGATGAGTGCTGAAGCAGCACTAGAGCAAGCAAAGAATGAGGCCGGTCGTGCTGTTCGATTAACAGAACAAAAAGCTATTTCTACCGAACAAGCGGAATCACGCACTTCATTATTACATCAACGTGAAGCTCAACTCGCTGCATTACAAGCACAGCTCTCTTCTGCACAACTCGATTTAGAATTTTCAACTATTCGTTCTCCTATCGATGGCATCATCTCTCGTGCCAATATTACACGCGGAAACAACGTGTTAGCAGGCCAAAGTGTGTTAACGACTATTGTTTCAAATAAAGCGATGTATGCTTATTTTGATGTTGATGAGCGTACTTGGAATCAATCCTTTAGTCAGGTTACTGTTGCAAGTAAACAACAAGTTGTGATGCAAAAAGTAGGGCAAGATGACTTTCCATATTCCGGCTATATCAACTTTATCGATAACCGAATTAATTCTGCAACAGGCACATTACGTGTACGTGCTATTTTCAAAGATACAAATAATGAATTACGTTCAGGGTCCTTTGCTCGTATTAGATTAGCTGCTAATGCTGTCACTGAACAAATTATTGTACCTGACCGTGCCATTGGTACCGATTTAAAGAATCGATTTGTATTAACGGTAGGTGAAGACAATGTATTGCAGTATAAATTAGTCGAACTGGGTGAACGTTACGGTAGTTTACGTGCTATTTCATCAGGTTTAGTTAAAGGCGACGTAGTTGCAGTTAATGGTCCTGCTCGTGTTGGTCCTGGTATGCCCATTGATCCGAATATGGTTTTGATTGATAGCAGCGGTGCGGCTTTTACTTTATCTACACCAGATAAAGAATTAGTAGTAAGTCGTAAGGAACTATAATGAGATTCTCCCACTTTTTTATACAGCGTCCTATTTTTGCGGCGATGCTATCCTTAGTTATTTTAATTGCTGGTGGTATTTCCCTTTTTCAATTACCGATCAGTGAATATCCTGAAGTTACACCACCAACAGTGGTCGTGACAGCGAATTATCCTGGCGCAAATCCAACGGTTATTGCTCAAACCGTCGCAACACCACTTGAGCAAGCAATCAATGGTACTGAAAACATGCTTTATATGTTTTCACAAGCAACCAGTGACGGTCGTATGACGTTAACGGTGACCTTTGCCTTGGGTACCGATCTTGACCGAGCACAAACTCAAGTACAAAACAGCGTAAATAGTGCTTTGCCACGTTTACCCTTAACTGTGCAGCGTTTAGGGGTGGTTGCTGAAAAATCTTCACCAGATTTAACCATGGTTGTGCATCTATTTTCTCCAGAAAAAACACACGATACCGCTTACTTATCTAACTATGCTGATCTCTATGTTAAAGACCAATTAGCGCGCTTAGATGGTGTGGGTGATGTACGCTTGTTTGGTGGTGGTCAATATGCCATGCGAGTATGGCTTAATCCTGATGCATTAGCTGCGCGTAGTTTAACTGCAATGGATGTTGTACTGGCTTTGCGTGAACAAAACCAACAAGTTGCTGCTGGTAGTCTAGGCTCTCAGCCAGCTTCCATCGACAATCAATTTCAAATTCTCTTGAATGTGAAAGGGCGTCTTGAAAGTGTTGAAGAGTTTGAACAAGTTATTATTAAAGTTGGAGACAATGGACAGTTAACCCGTTTAACCGATGTCGCTCGAATTGAATTAGGACAGAATAGTTACTCATTAAGAGCCTTATTAGATAGTCAACCTGCATTGGCGATGCCTGTATTTCAACGTCCAGATGCTAATGCGATTGAGCTGTCAGATAATGTGCGTGAAACCATGGCGCGTTTATCTAAATCTTTCCCTGCTGGTGTTGAATACGACATTGTATATGACCCTACTATATTTGTTCGTGACTCTATTGATGCTGTAATTACTACTTTATTTGAAGCGATTGTGCTTGTTGTTATTGTGGTGGTGTTGTTTTTACAAACTTGGCGCGCCTCAATTATTCCACTTATAGCCGTACCAGTTTCATTAATTGGTACTTTTGCCGTGATGCATTGGCTTGGGATTTCAATTAATACGCTATCGTTATTTGGTTTAGTATTAGCGATTGGTATCGTGGTGGATGATGCCATTGTTGTTGTGGAAAATGTTGAGCGAAACATTGAACAAGGTTTGTCACCAGTCGAAGCGACACGCGTTGCCATGAGTGAAGTAACAGGCCCTATTATTGCGATAGCGCTAGTGTTATGTGCTGTATTTATCCCAACTGCCTTTATTAGCGGTTTGTCTGGCCAATTTTATAAACAATTCGCTTTAACCATTACTATTTCTACGGTGATATCTGCGTTTAACTCATTGACATTGTCACCTGCATTATCGGCCTTATTGCTAAAAGGACACGATAGTAAACCAGATGCTTTAACCCGTTTGTTAAATGCTATTTTTGGACGTTGGTTGTTTAAACCATTTAATCGATTGTTTGATCGTGGTGCAAAAGGTTACCAAAAATTAGTGCAAAAATTGATCCGTATGACGGCGGTTGTTATGGTGGTTTATCTTGCATTATTAGGTGGGACATTTACCTTATTTGATACGGTTCCTGGTGGGTTTATTCCAGCTCAAGATAAACAATATTTAGTGGCAATAGCCCAATTACCGGATGCATCTAGTTTAGATCGTACTGAAGCTGTGGTTAAACAAATGGAAGCTATTGCATTACAAGTACCTGGTGTTTCACATACGGTTGCTTTTCCTGGGCTTTCAGTGAGTGGTTTTGCCAATAGCCCTAACAGTGCCATTGTATTTACGACTTTGGATGCTTTTGACAAACGACAAGATCCTAGCCAATCGGCAATGGCGATTGCTGCGCAGTTGAATCAACGTTTTACAGTGATAGATGAAGCATTTGTGGCTATTTTTCCACCGCCGCCAATTCGAGGTTTAGGGACAACTGGTGGTTTCAAATTACAAATTGAAGATACAACTAACAAAGGTTTTGAAGCCTTGTTTACTAGTTTACAAGCGGTATTAGGTAAAGCGCGACAAGATCCTGCATTAATGGGATTATACTCAAGTTTCCGCATTCAAGTGCCACAAATGGATATTGATATTGACCGTGAGCAAGCCTTGATACAAGGTATTGCGTTAGATGAAGTCTTTAACGCATTACAGATTTACTTAGGTTCAATCTATGTGAACGATTTCAATTTGTTTGGGCGTACTTATCAAGTTAATGCGCAAGCAGATGCAGATTACCGTCAAGATCCTTCTCAAATATTAAACCTGAAAGTCCGTAACCGAAATGGCAACATGGTGCCGCTTGGTTCAGTGTTAACGGTGACACCGACTATTGGACCTGACCGTGTTACTCATTATAACGGTTATCCAAGTGCGGAATTAAACGGGAGTGCCGCGCCAGGATACAGCTCAGATCAAGCCCAAAAAGCAATCGAATTGATATTAGCTGAAACATTACCTAATGGGATTGAATATGAATGGACTGATGTGACTTACCAACAAATATTGGCGGGTAACACTATGATTTATGTTTTCCCGTTGGTGGTTCTCTTAGTGTTTATGGTACTGGCTGCACAATATGAAAGCTTACGTTTACCATTAGCCATTATTTTGATTGTTCCAATGACCATATTCTCTGCATTATTAGGTGTATGGCTGGTGGATTCTGATAATAATATCTTTACTCAAATTGCATTAATTGTATTGGTCGCTTTAGCCTCCAAAAACGCGATATTAATGGTAGAGTTTGCGAAAGATAAAAACGAACAAGGTTTATCTCATCTTGAGGCCATTATTGAAGCGTGTCGTATGCGTTTACGTCCAATATTAATGACTTCAATTGCCTTTACTGCAGGTGTTATTCCATTAGTATTTGCTACCGGTGCGGGTGCTGAAATGCGTCATGCCATGGGCAATGCTGTATTTTCTGGCATGATAGGGGTCACTGTGTTCGGTTTATTATTTACACCTGTATTTTATATGCTAATGAGTAAAACTAGACAGAATAAAATAGAAAGTGGCGAAACAGCTAAAATTGAGCATGTATAATTTTGTAAGCCAATAATTTCTAATCGTTTAATTACAATGGCTCATTACAGAAAAGTAATGAGCCATTTTTAGTTTTAAGTGTAGAGTGTTTATTTCTTACATAAATCTATAATAGGGCGAAGGGAATGGAGTTTCATACATTAATATTATTTACAGTCGCATGTTTATCAATCAATCTGATTCCTGGTCCAGATGTGATTTATATTGTTTCTAATACAATGAAAGGGAAAATGGCGAGTGGAATGAAAGCTGCGCTGGGATTAGGAGTTGGCTATTTTGTTCATACAATAGCCGCTTGTTTGGGGTTATCAGCAATCATATTAAGTTCAGCTTTAGCCTTCGCTATTATTAAATGGTTAGGTGCAGCTTATCTTCTTTACTTAGGAATTATGTCATTAAAATCAATGTGGCAAGGTAATTCTAAACTTTCAATTAGTAATCACCTCGGTTCAGAAAATAACGTTTTTAAACAAGGTGTTGTGGTGAGCGTTTTAAATCCTAAAGTGGCTTTATTTTTCCTTTCGTTTTTACCTCAATTTATTGATGTGACCGCAGGAACAACCAATATCCAACTTTTATTTTTAGGTTTATTATTTAGCGTATTGGCGACTTTATGTAATGTGATTTATGCCGTTGCAGGAAATTGGTTACTCAGCAGCCCTAAAGCGAGTCGTTACACGCGAGTTATTGAAGGAGTCTCTGGGGTGTTATTAGTAGGGTTAGCCGGTAAGATCGCATTGAGTAAGTGATAGTGTTTTTTTATATTATTTAAAGAGAGTTTTAAATAAGTAATAGCCCTGATATTCAAAGGAAAATCAGGGCTTTGTTTAGTTTAACTTTTTTAAACTGCTAATGCTTCTTGGGCTGGTACGTAAGGTAAGTTAAGTGCGATAGATACACTTTCGCAAGTTATCTTCCCATCTATTACATTAAGACCTTCTAACAAACCTTTATCACTTTCTAAAGCAGCTTTGTAACCTAGATTTGCCAGTTTAATGATGTAAGGCAATGTTGCATTATTGAGTGCAAATGTTGAGGTGCGAGCTACGGCGCCAGGCATATTGGCAACACAATAATGAACAACTTCGTCCACAATGTAAGTAGGATCTTGATGCGTTGTCGCGTGTGATGTTTCAAAACAACCACCTTGGTCAATCGCAACATCTACGATGGCAGATCCTGGTTTCATTTTTTTAATATGCTCTTTGGTGACCAGTTTAGGAGCTGCAGCTCCTGGAATAAGCACTGCACCAATCACTAAATCGGCAGCTAATACTTCCGCCTCTAACACGTCTGTCGTTGAATAGATGACTTTAACCTTGCTACCAAATTGGATATCTAAGCTACGTAATGTATCGATGTTTCTATACAAAATAGTAACATCTGCGCCTAAACCAACCGCCATTTGAGCTGCATTATTACCGACCATTCCGCCGCCAATAATAACCACCTTTGCAGGGGCAACACCCGGTACGCCACCCAGCAACATACCACTACCCTGATTTGACTTCTCTAGACATTGTGCACCTGCTTGAATGGCCATTCGTCCAGCAACTTCAGACATTGGTGCTAATAGGGGCAATCCACCTTTTGCATTAGTCACTGTTTCATAAGCGATACAAACTGCTTTGGATTTAATCAAATCTTGAGTTTGTGGTAAATCAGGCGCTAGGTGTAAGTAAGTGAATAAAATTTGTCCTTCACGTAGCATTGCTCTTTCAATGGCTTGAGGCTCTTTAACTTTAACGATCATTTCTGCTTTAGCAAAAATATCAGCTGCTTTATCAGCGATACTTGCACCTACTGCAATATAATCTTGGTCAGTAAACCCAATCCCTAAACCTGCACTTTTTTCAATAATAACATCGTGACCATGTTGTACTAATTCACGAACGCTTGCTGGTACCATCCCAACACGATATTCATGGTTTTTAATTTCTTTCGGTACGCCTATAAGCATTTGGAACTCCTTGTATTTATTGATATGGTGATTTAGTTATTTGTTGGTACATATGTTGTGAGATTAGTATAAGCACTTTAAAAAAGTTTTATTCACTGTAGTTTTTTATTTATTTCCTTATTATTAGTACTAAATACTGCTAAATTTTTAAAATTTAGTTAATAATTCTTTTGCTATTTAAATGGGTAGGCTATGTCACTAGATAGAATTGATCGGAATATATTACGAGAATTACAAAAAAATGGACGAATTTCTAATGTAGAACTGTCAAAGATAGTTGGCTTAAGTACAACACCTTGTTTAGAAAGAGTAAAACGATTAGAAAAAAATGGAGTGATTAAATCATATACAGCACTACTGGACCCACAATATCTAAATGCCTCTTTACTTGTCTATATAGAGCTGACCTTGAAACGTAATAATGGCGATGTATTTGACCGTTTCAATGAAGCAGCTAAACAATTAGATTCAATATTAGAATGCCATTTAGTTTCTGGAGATTTTGATTATCTGCTGAAAACACGGGTAGCTGATATGTCTGCATACCGTCAGGTATTGAGTGAAACGTTGTTGGCGTTGCCTGATATTAAAAGTTCTAGAACTTATGTTGTGATGGAAGAAGTGAAGTACTTAACTACTTTTAATATCCCAAATTAGTCTATTTGAAATTAAAAAATAAAATGCAACAGAACCATATTGATGGTTTTTAAAGTTTGGTCACAATTTATCTTGATTTTCAAAACTATATGATCTTAATTTTGCAATCAAATTAATGTACATGACTTATTAAACTAAAGTTATTTTTTTGATAAAAAAGTAACTTTAGTTTATCGCAACATTAAATGCATCATTTTGATTTTTAGGATATATTCACTTCAGAGTCCTTTGTGCTTTAGGAATGAAGTTAAGGAGTCTAATAATTTTCATAATAAGCAAATAAAGGATTGTAATGAAATTTTCTCTAATATTAACGGCATTATTAGCGACAGGATTAGTAGGTTGTGCTTCGTCTGAACAGCCAGTGTCCGTCGAAAAAACAGCTAAAGTAGAAAAAAAAGAAAAACCTGTTTTAATTAAGCCTTTAGGTTATGTCAAGCGTTACGGTACTAGTAATGAGACAAATACTGCACCAATTCCTAAGCCTGTTGCAGGTTTCTCTACTGAAGATTTTGGTAACACGCCTTACAATGTATTTGATGAAAACTTCGATACTCGTTGGTCTTCAAAGGGAGATAAAGTTTGGGTTGTTATTGATTACGGAAAACCTATTGAATTTAATGCAGTTCGTTTAGCTTTTTATAAAGGTGACGAACGTATTACAAGGTTTGATTTAGCTGTGAGTGAAACAGGTCAAGGCTGGACGAATGTTATCACTGGCGGTGAGTCATCAGGTCTAACTGCAGGATTCGAACGTTTTCCATTTATTACGGTTAAAGCACAATACATTAAATTAATTGGCTACGGTAATACGAATAATGTTTGGACTGCTCTGAGTGAATTTCAGGCTGTAAACTGTAAAATTAATGTATGCCCAGCAAGTGAATTAATTAATGCTAATTTAGTGCTTGAAGTTAAATAATTTTATTTGATAGTTTGAAAGCCTTAGTCAATTGTCTCAGTTAACTAGGGCTATTGAACCTTGGAGCTTGTTTTTATAGCAATTTATGCAGGCTGAGCTTATGTGGTTGAGTTATTTTACATAAATAAGCGAAAATGCCGTAGAAATTGTAAAAAAATGCTGCGCTTCGGGTTTACACAGCGCATTATGCTTTTTGTTAGACGGTATTTGCTTAGAATGACTAGGCTTCTCCTCGTCTACAGAGATCAAAAGTCGCTGTGTTAAAAAATTCTAGCTACAAAGAGCAACTGTCCTTAGGAGCGACTGAAATTTTGTGGATCCATAGTCAATGCTAATAAATTAAATTTCGCCTATATTTACTAGTTAGTCCCACCTATTTTTAATTGTAAATTAAAATAATTAACTATTTTAAAATCAATTGAATCTTCTGTATAAACTCTAGGTTGCAACTTGAGCTATGGAATAGCTACTGTCATCATGTTGGACCTTGATCTCACGTTTAAGGTAATTTAATACCAATTGTAGTAAGTATGTGATCTAAATTTTGCTCAGAA
>JAOFNL010000063.1 GCA_028041985.1 Psychromonas sp.
TTCATTTGCATTAGCTGCAGGAAGAAAAAATGCAGTATTAAATGATGTTGAGTCAGTGTGTCAATTTATTCAAAGTGATGCTTTCCCAGCCTTACGACAATTGGCAGGGCTTAAAGTGACTAGTCGCAATAATAAAAAGTTGCCAAGCTATCCTAAAATGTCAGCTTCACAGTTTGATTTGGTTTTTTTAGATCCTCCTCGATTTGCTAAAAGTGCTTTTGGTACCGTGGATTTAGTGAATGATTACCAGAGTTTGTTTAAACCAGCAGTATTAGCAACGAAATCGGGTGGTACTATTGTTTGTTGTAACAATGTGGCTAAGGTTGATAAGCAAGTATGGTTTCAAAGCTTAGTGCGTTGTGTTGAAAGACAAGGAAGATCGGTCAGTAATGTTGAGTGGTTAGATTGCCATCAAGATTTCCCCTCATTTGATGACAATCATCCATTAAAGATTGTGGCGTTAACAGTCGCTTAATTTTAGTTTAAATCGATACTACTAACGTAACCGCTCACCCGTTAATGCGAGGCGTATTTGTGATGGGTTTGCTAATCCAGCTACAGGCTCATCGATAATGCAGTCTAGCAAGTCATTACCAGTAAACATTTGCTTAACCTGTTCTGCTGTTATACATGCTTCTAAGCCAGATAAATTAGCGCTGGTGGATATAATCGGCTTATCATATGCAGTACATAATGCTTGTACCACTGGGTGGTCAGTCACTCTTACTGCGACACTATCAAAATTTCCACTGATCAACTTAGATAAACTCGCTTGTGCAGGAACAACCCAAGTAAAAGGGCCTGGCCAAGTGTTAGTTATATTGGTTAACAGTGTTTCATCTAACATCGAAAAGTCAGCATAAGGGCTTAATTGTTCAATATTTGCGGCAATTAAAATTAGTCCTTTATGAGCAGGGCGCTGTTTTAAGTCGAGTATTTTTTGAATCGCAGTCTCGTTATCTGGATCGCAACCGAGTCCAAATACAGATTCTGTTGGGTAAGCAATAACGCCTTGAGTACGTAATGCAGTCAAGGCATTAGAAAGATCGTAGCTATTCATCAACATTTAGTCTTAATAATGTTTAGAAAATTATGCTTGTTCAGCTAGTTTAAGTTGAAGCTTTGCATCTTTAGCTTGAACGGCTCTTGCATTTGCAGCGCGATCTTCTTTAACGCGCGCAGCTAGTGCATCATCAGCTACTGCTAAAATTTGTGCCGCTAAGTAAGCTGCATTTTTTGCACCTGCGCTACCAATTGCAACAGTCGCAACAGGAACGCCAGCAGGCATCATTACTGTAGAAAGCAATGCGTCATGGCCTTGTAAAGGACCACAATCAACAGGTACACCAATAATTGGACGAGTTGTAATACCAGCAACTGCACCCGCTAAATGTGCTGCAAGACCCGCTGCACAAATAAACACTTTACAACCACGTGCTTCAGCATCAGTTACGTAAGCGTGTGTTGCCGCAGGCGTACGATGGGCAGATGTTACTTTTGCTTCGAATGTAATATCGAATGATTTAAGAATATCGATAGTACCTTGCATGGTAGGTAGATCAGAATCAGAGCCCATTAAAATGGCAACAAAAGGTGTAGTCATTGGTGTTTTCCTTGAGGAGTAAATTATAAATAATATAAATTCGCTGAGGATTATATAGGCTTACTACGATAACCACATCCTTTTTTTGGGCATATTATACGTAATGTAGAAGCTGTTTTTCGTTCCACCATAATGGGCCAATGGCACTCAGGGCAGAACTCGTTGACGGGTTTATCGTTCACTGCATATTTACAAGATGGGTAGTTGTCACAGGCATAAAACATTTTCCCGAAACGTGATTGTCGTTGAATTAATTGACCTTTTTTACAGCTAGGGCAAGCAACGTAGTCTTCTTTTTTTGTCTTTTCTAAAGACTCATTTTGGTCAGAAAGTTGTGCCGTATGCTCGCAGCTTGGATAATCGCTACAACCAATAAATAATCCATAACGACCTTGTTTTAGCACTAATTCATGTTTACAAAGTGGACAGCTACTACCTGAGAGTACTTTTTTTATATCACTTTTTTCATGCAATGGGCGTAAATAGTCACACTCAGGATAAGCACTACAGCCTAAGAATGCACCTTGTTTGCCATTTCTGATGTGTAATGGAGAAGCACATTTTGGGCAAGTTTCGGTTATTTTTTTATGGTGAGTCTCTAAGTTGCTCATTTAATGGATCAATCCATCCTCGAAATCCATTAACATTGATTCTAATTGTAAAAAGGCATCATCACTAACAGGGTCGTTAAATAACACCATCAATATTAACCATTTTAAATCTTCCAATATAAGGTCGTTGCAATCTAATGACATCACGCAATCTATAACAACCTCTCGTGTATGAGTGGTTAAAATTTTAGCTTCTTCTAAGTAACTAATATAAGAGCGACATTCCAATGAGATATGGCGTTGTTCTATTTTATTATAAATTCGATGTGAAGTTGCTTTTTCTGCTAAAGTTCGACTTTGAGGATCTTGTTTATGCATACTGGCGAGGTTATCTAACCAGGCTAATGCTTTGGTTATCTCTGTTTTTTGAAAACCTTCTTGCATTAACTCATCGGTTACCTCTTGAGTATCAAGCTCCATAGATTGGTCTATTTGGATATAGCTTTCAAAGAGATACATGATAATTTCGAACATAACTAACCTTTTAACTTAATGTAACCTTGCGGTTGGGCATTAATTATACCATTTATCTCTAATTCTATTAACTCATTTTGTAAACTGACTACATCTAATCCGCTACGGATCAAAATAGTGTCAAAACTGGTGAGGTGATAATCAATCATATCGAGTAAAAAATGTGACTGTTTTGGAGAGTCACTTGCTGATACTTGCGTGTTTTTGGGCAGCGCCAGTTGCGGATATTCATTTACGATATCGTTGCTGTTAACAATTAATTTTGCACCTTCTTGGATTAGCTTTAAACATCCACAAGCTTGAGGATTATCAACGGATCCTGGCAATGCAAAAACGTCTCTATTTTGTTCAATTGCATAACGGGCAGTAATTAATGAACCACTCTTTACTGACGCTTCAATGACTAATGTGCCCAAGCTTAATCCTGCAATAATGCGGTTACGTCTAGGGAAGTTACTCGGATAAGCGGGAGTATCAGGCCAAAACTCTGACAATAACAAACCTTGCTCTCGAATTTTATTCGCTAAAGTAGAGTGACGTTTGGGATAAATATTATTTAACCCCGTTCCTAAAACAGCAATGGTTGAGCCTATTTCTGTTAATGCACCTTGGTGCGCCATTCCATCGACGCCAATAGCCAATCCGCTGGTTATGGTTAAACCTGATTTTGCTAACTGCTGAGCTAAATCGTAAGCTTTTTGCTGTCCATAAGGTGTGCAGCTTCTGCTCCCTACAATAGCTATTTGTGGTGAGTTGAGTAAAGACAAATTACCTTGTGCAAACAATAAAAGAGGTGGGCTACTGATTTGTTTTAATAAATCTGGGTAACGTTGATCGCCGTAGCTAATGATAAAGCGATCCGTTGATGTTGCTTGCCAATCTAAGCAATGTTGGATATGTGAAATATTGGGATGCAAAAATGCATTGATTTGTTCGCTAGTAAGCTTTAACTGAGAGAGTTGTGATTGATTTAACTGAAATAGTTGTTGAATAGAGTAGCGAGATAGCAGAGTGAAAATTTTACGTTTTTGAAGTGCTGGAATAGCGTCTAACGCTATCCAGCAATTAAGAGGGTTTATATGAGCATCAAATTCAAAGAGACTTTTTTGGATATAAACCTTCCTTAATTAAAAGGTGGTTTAAAACTCCAACCCTTCAATTTTATATTTAGCGCCCATTGCATCAGTAGCGCGCATAACGATAGCAATACTTGTTTTTTCATAAACTTTAAAGACCATTAGCTCACCAACACGTTGAGCAGGAAGTACTAAGTCTGCAGTTTCCGCCTTTTCAAAAGCATTACCATCTTCTTGATAAATAATTTTATCGGTATCAATTAACATGTCTGGGCCAGCTCGTAAGATTGAAAACATAGAGCCAATTTGAACATTGTCTCTTGCTCCCTTATCAATCACGACCACATCCCATTTACCGATTGCCGCAGCATTATTTAACGCAGCTAAGATATGCCCTTTTGTATTTTTAGGCACAGATTGTGGAATAAAGTAAGCTGGAAGTTGGTCATATTCAGGAATCGGAAGAATCAAGTCGCCTTGACGAGCTTCGCGAGAGCTTTTAATGAAATCCATTGGTGTTACTTGATCCGTCGTATCCACATCTGGGCTTGTTGATACTCGTGCAATACCAATATAGGTTAGTTCAGTGCCTAATTTCTCGCCAGTCTTCGGTTCTAGGTAAGCATCACCTAAACGGTATACACCATATAGTTTGTTTTTATCGTATTGTCCTTGACCGTAGAAAATATCTCCCTCAAAGAATCTAGGAGAACCATTCGCATCACCTAATAAGCGAGGAGAGCCCTTTAATAATTTAGGGTCTAAAATATGATCGCGTGATAAAAATGCAGATATAGATACTAACGGAATAGTAGGGATCGGCTCACCTTTTTCTTCTAAACGAGGGCTAGGTGATAGTTTCTTCAAATGTTTACGTGTTAATTGTGGTGCACCATCTATCCAAATTAAATTTAATACATCACCAGGATAAATTAAATGAGGGTTTTCAATTTGGCTATTTGCTTGCCATAAACGAGGCCATAACCATGGGCTGTTTAAAAATTGTGTTGATATATCCCAAAGCGTATCACCCTTCTGAACGGTGTATGTTTCAGGGTGATCTTCTTTCAATGTTAGCATGTCGGCAATAGCGGCCATTGAAAGAGCCGCACCTACGATTAGTGAAGCAATGACTTTAAATTTCATAACAATCCTTGTCCTGTGATTAATAAAACTGTTTTTTGTAAAAGGAAATGACTAGAATTAGCATACTTTAACTTAAACAATGAGACAAATGATACCATGGCTTTATTAGAAGTATTACATTTTCCTGACGAACGTCTAAGAACAGTTGCTAAACCCGTTGACAAGATCACACCAGAGATTAAAAAATTATCTGCTGATATGATTGAAACCATGTATGACGAAAATGGTGTCGGCTTAGCGGCTACTCAAATAAATGTTCATCTGCGTATCGTTGTTATCGATGTTTCTGCTGAACGAGATCAACCTATGACTTTGATCAACCCAGCTATTATAGACACTTCTGGCGTAGAAGTATCTGAAGAAGGTTGTTTATCTGTTCCTGATACCAATGCCGACGTTGAACGTGCAGAATTTGTCACATTAGAATACTTAAATCTAGACGGTGAAAAGCAAGTTGTTAAAGCGGATGGTTTATTTGCTGTTTGTATTCAGCATGAACTAGATCATCTACAAGGTAAATTATTTATTGATTACCTATCGCCATTCAAACAAAAGCGCATTAAAGCTAAGTTAGAGAAGTTACAACGTCAAAATAAAAAATTCTCATAATTGTTATTCTCTAAAAATATTTACAAAGGTTGTTTTGTGGAAAAATTAAATATCATCTTTGCAGGAACACCTGAGTTCGCCGCTAATCACCTACAAGCACTGATTGAGGCTGATTTCAATGTGGTCGCTGTTTATAGTCAACCAGATCGTCCTGCAGGTCGAGGTAAAAAATTAACGGCAAGTGCAGTCAAAGAAGTGGCTCTGGCAAATAGCATTGCCGTTTATCAACCTGAAAATTTCAAAGAAAGTAGTTCGGTTGAAGAACTCGCATCACTAAATGCAGATTTAATGATTGTGGTTGCATATGGCTTAATTTTACCAACAAGTGTTTTGAATACTCCTCGGTTAGGTTGTTTAAATGTGCATGGTTCATTACTGCCAAGGTGGCGTGGTGCCGCTCCATTTCAACGAGCTATTTGGGCGGGCGATCAAGAAACCGGTGTGACCATCATGCAAATGGATGAAGGCCTTGATACTGGCGATATGTTAAAAAAAGTAACATGTCCAATAGAGGTTGATGAAACCAGTGCCTCTTTATACGCAAAAGTTGCGAAACAAGCACCTTCGGTATTAATTGAAACTATTCATCAATTACAAGCGGGTGAATTGACCGCTGAAAAACAAGATGAAAGTTTAGCAACCTATGCTAAGAAACTCAGCAAAATTGAAGCACTCATAAACTGGCAAGATGAAGCGGTGTTTATTGAGCGTTGTATTCGCGCATTTAATCCATGGCCAGTAAGTTACTTTGAATGGGCCGGACAAGTTATTAAAGTGCATCAAGCTACGATCGTTGAAACAAACAGTACTGCTAGTGCTGGAACTATTGTTCATGTGGATAAAAATGGTATTCAAGTGGCAACTGGCAAGGGTGTATTAAATCTTGAAATTATTCAGTTAGCAGGTAAAAAGGCGATGCCTGTTCAAGATGTGTTAAATTCTCGCCGAGAACTGTTTACGGTTTCTAGCAACTTACTCGAACAAGGTTAAATATAATGAATGTACGTGCGATTGCCGCTAAAGTCCTGAATCAAGTAGTAGAAAAGGGGCAATCACTATCACAAGCATTGCCTGCCACCCAACAAGATTTATCTCCTAAAGACAAAGCATTAGTACAAATGCTTTGTTATGGTGTTTTAAGAACGCTTCCTCGCTTAGACTTTTTTTGCCGTTCGTTAATGAAAAAACCATTAACGGGAAAACAACGTGATTTACACTTTTTAATCTTAGTGGGTATTTATCAACTACTGTATACCCGTATTCCGAGTCATGCTGCTGTTGGTGAAACGGTAAATGGTGCTAAAGCACTTAAAAAACCAGCACTAAAAGGTATGGTTAATGGTGTGTTAAGAAGTTTTTTGCGTGAAAAAGAACGTTTAATTGAACAAGCTGATCAACAACCTGCATTGTTATATTGCCATCCAAGTTGGTTAGTAAAGCGTTTACAAGCCGCTTATGGTGAAGAGCAAGCGGCACAAATTATGTTTGAGAATAATCAACAAGCTCCGATGTGGTTACGTGTTAATGCGCGTCATCATAACCGAAATCAATATCTGGCTTTATTAGTAGAACAGGAAAAACAAGCGGAAGCGGTTGAGTTTAACGATAACGCATTATGTTTAGAAAACGCTTGTGATGTTTATCAACTACCTGGATTTGAAGATGGCTGGGTATCTGTTCAGGATGGTGCCGCTCAATTAGCAGCACATTATCTAGATGCACAACCGGGTGATTTGGTATTAGATGCTTGTTCTGCACCGGGTGGCAAAACGGTACATACTTTAGAATTACAACCTAAACTAAAACAAATGGTTGCTGTTGATTTTGATGAAAAACGTCTATTACGTGTTTCAGAAAATCTACAACGATTAAAATTAGAAGCCACAGTCATCCATGGTGACGCTTCTAAACCTGATGAATGGTGGTCAGGTGAGCAGTTTGATCGCATTTTATGTGATGCGCCTTGTAGTGCCACTGGTGTTATTCGCCGTCATCCTGATATTCGTTGGTTAAGACGTGATAGTGATATTAGCGAATTAGTGCAATTACAGAAAAATATCCTCAATGCCTTGTGGCAGAAACTAAAACCGGGTGGAGTGTTGTTATATGCAACTTGTTCTATTTTGCCCGATGAGAATGACTTACAAGTGCGCGATTTTTTAGAAACTACCAGTGATGCATCATTAATTCCGCTTGCACCACAATATAATGAGCAAATAACCTCGCGCCAAATTTTGCCTAATGAGCAGAAGATGGATGGGTTTTATTATGCAAAATTGCAAAAATCATTATAAAGCAGTAAACCACACAGTAAATCGATAAGCAGTGAGATGAAATGAAAATTATTATTTTAGGTGCAGGACAGGTTGGCGCTTCTTTAGCGGAAAACTTAGTTGGCGAAAATAACGATATCACCGTGGTGGATGAAAACCACGAAGCCTTACAAGAGTTACAAGATCGTTTTGATTTACGTGTCGTACAAGGTAGTGCTTCCAGCCCTCATACACTAGGAGAAGCTGGAGCAGTCGATGCAGACATGTTGATTGCTGTCACCAATAGTGATGAAGTTAATATGGTGGCTTGTCAGATAGCATTTACACTGTTTAACGTCCCTAAAAAAATTGCTCGAATTCGTTCTCAAAGTGTTGTTATGCATGAAGCAGAACTCTTTAATAAAGATGCTTTTCCTATCGACCACATCATCGCGCCAGAAAAGTTAGTGAGTGATTACATTGCTCAGTTGATAGAATATCCAGGGGCTTTGCAAGTGGCAAACTTTGCCAATGGTAAGGTTGGTCTGGTTGCAATACGAGCTTATTACGGCGGTTCTCTAGTTGGGAATGCGATTTCTGCTTTAAAAGAACACATGCCAAATATTGAAGCGCGTGTAGCGGCAATATTTAGGCGTGGTAAAGCAATTCGACCACAAGGGACAACGATTATTGAGGCTGATGATGAAGTATTTTTCATCACGGCTAGTCCCAACATTCGGGCAATTATGGGAGAAATGCAAAAGCTAGAGCACCCTTATAAACGAATTATGATTGTTGGTGGTGGATATATAGGTGAAAGTTTAGCGAGACGCTTAGAAAGAGAGAACTCGGTTAAACTTATTGAGAAAAATTTTGCGAGAGCTGAATATTTATCTGAGACTCTTTCTAATACGATTGTGTTTTGTGGTGACTCTTCAGATAAAGAATTATTACTAGAAGAGCACATTGACCAAATCGATTTAATCATCACTGTAACTAATGATGATGAAGCTAATATTATGTCTGCTATGCTAGCCAAACGACTTGGCGCACGTAAAGCGATGGTGTTGATTCAACGTAATGCTTATATTGATCTAATCCAAGGTAATATATTGGATATTGCTATTTCCCCACAACAGGCGACCTTATCTGCACTATTAACCCATGTTCGTAAAGCTGATTTAAAACACGTTTATTCATTGCGTGAAGGGTTAGCGGAAGCGATTGAAATTGTCGCACGTGGCGATAGCATGACATCAAAGGTAGTAGGTAGAGAGTTATCTCAACTTAAGTTACCAAAAGGAACCAGCGTGGGGGCTATTGTGCGTAATGAACAAGTATTAATTGCACATGATGATACGGTGGTTGAAACCGATGATCATGTCATATTGTTCCTGGTTAATAAAAAATACATTAATGATATTGAGAAGTTATTCCAACCAAGCCCATTCTTCCTGTAAGCGATAGCTCATGACTTATCGTCCGCTACTTTTTATTACAGGTTTGGTACTGTCAAAAATGGCAGTTTTTATGTATTTCCCTATGGCTTTGGCGTTTTATTATAATACGCTAGGCGGCATTGAGTTCTTAACTTCTATCGTTATTACTCATTTTGCTTCAGCCATTTTCATATACCTAGGTGGTGAAAAAAATCGTTCTCACTTAGGTGTTCGTGAGATGTTTTTATTAACAACAGGTGTGTGGATTCTTGCCAGCTTATTTGCTGCATTACCCTTTGTATTGATCGAACATATTAGCTATAGCGACGCATTCTTTGAAACCATGTCGGGGATCACCACTACGGGCAGTACCGTTTTGCATGGGTTAGATACTATGCATCCTAGTATTCTGTTGTGGCGTTCAATTTTACAATGGTTGGGCGGTGTTGGGTTCATCGTAATGGGGGTGGCCATTCTCCCTTTCTTGAATGTCGGCGGTATGCGTTTATTCCAAACAGAGTCCTCAGATTGGTCTGATAAATCAGCCTCTAAAACTCGTCGAGTCGCATTAGATATCTTATTGGTTTATGTGTTCTTAACTATTTGTTGTTTTGTTGGCTATCGTTTTGCTGGGATGCATAATTTTGATGCGGTTAATCATGCAATGACAACCATCTCTACGGGGGGGTATTCAACATCAGATAGTTCCATGGGGCACTTTTCAACACTTGCACATTGGAATGCAATTATCTTTATGTTTTTAGGGGGATTACCATTCCTATTATTGATTAGAACAGTGCAACATAAATCGATACAACCGTTATGGAAAGACGCACAAATACGCGGTTTTGCTAAATTGGTTTTAGCCTGTTCAGTGGCATTAAGTGTTTATTTGGTTTTCACGGGGCAGTTTTCATGGGAAAACGCCATTCGCTTGAGTCTTTTCAACGTCGTTTCTGTTGTGACGACCACAGGTTTTGGATTGGATGACTTCCTTACTTGGGGGGATTTTAGTGTTGTTATCTTCTTTGGGTTATTATTTACAGGCGCCTGCTCGGGATCGACCACTGGTGGCATTAAAATTTTTCGTTTCCAAATTGCCTTTAGTTTATTGAAGCGCCAATTGATGTTATTGATGCATCCACATGCGTTATTTCCACAAAAATATAATAATCGTAAAGTGAGCGATGATATATTGCGTTCATTAATCGCTTTTGTGTTGGCTTATATGCTAACTATTGCTGTATCTACATTATTGTTAACCTTGTTTGGCTCATCAGCTATGATGGCTTTAACTGCTTCTATTACTGCGGTATCAAATGTCGGTCCTGGTTTAGTGGATGCGATCGGACCATCTGGGAATTTTGCTTTATTTCCTGACGCATCTAAATGGGTATTATCCATTGGCATGTTAATGGGACGCTTAGAAATATTGACCGTTGCAGTCATGTTTACTCGTCATTTTTGGCGTCGTTACTAGAAA
>JAOFNL010000064.1 GCA_028041985.1 Psychromonas sp.
GGTTTGTTGGACGGTTATAATGCAAAGAGTAATTTATATAAATTCAATGAGATAAAGGAGAAGTACCGTGAAAAAAAACATAGTTCTATTTTTTATTGTAATAGCCTCGTCATTTGTTGTTCAACCGTCATTTGCAGACAAACATACTTTGCAAGATGTTTCTTCAAAAATTGAGAAGTTGTCACAAGGGCTGGTTGGCCGCATTGGTGTGGCTGCGCAGGAAATTGGCGGCGACCAGGTCATCGCGGTCAATGGCGATGAAACCTTCGCCATGGCCAGCACCTACAAGGTGGCGATCGCCACGAAAGTGATGGATCTCGTGGACAAGGGGGAACTGAGCCTCGACCAAATGGTCGACGTTCCACAAAACATATATGTTGCCGGCGAAGTTGCGATTGCCGAGAGATTCCCTTACCCAGGGGTCCAGTTCTCGGTAGCGAACTTGATATATGCGATGATTACAGAGAGTGACAATACGGCGACCGACGTCTGTTTGGGGCTGGTAGGCGGACCAGCGGCGGTGACCAAGAACCTGCGCAGGCTCGGGATCAAAGATTTCAGGGTCGACCGGCCTGTCCGCGGGATCCTCATGGATTTCTACGGCGTGCCAGCGGTAACCCCGGAAGCTATCGTTGAGGCCATCAGTAACAACCCAGCTCTGGTGGCGGCCCAGGCTAATCCCAATCCAAAGTTCGAAGCGGATCCCCGCGACCACACAACGCCCAATGCGTATCTGAAACTCCTACTTGCCATCGACAATGGTACGGCGATGAGCGACGAGAGCCGTAAGTTCCTACAGGGCGTCATGTCACGCACGCGCACCGGTGCTGGCCGACTCAAGGGGTTGCTGCCGAAGGGAACGCCCGTAGCGCACAAGACCGGAACCCTAGGCGGAGTTGCCAACGACGCCGGTTATATCACGCTCCCCGACGGTCGCCGGTTCGCTATCGCCGTGTTCACCAACAGTAGTGAGACGCCTTCTGCGGACAGGGACCGGGCAATTGCGGAAGTCGCCCGGACTTTATACGACTTTTATTATTTAACCGCACAAAGTAAATAACCTTTGATATTCCTAACGATTGATTAATCAAAGTTAGTCAAAGAGGAAAATATGATGAAAGAAAAAATTACACACCAAAAGAAAGGAAGCATAATGAAACGAAGAAACATGCTGTTAAGCACGATTATGTCATCGCTTATTTTAGCCATGCCGGCTTTTGCTGCGGATTACGATATTGCTATCAATGGCGGTAGGGTCATGGACCCTGAAACCTTATTTGATAGCATTGCCAATGTCGGTGTCAAAGATGGCCGTATTGTCACTATTTCAAAAACACCTCTCAAAGGCGATGAAACCATAGATGCAACGGGTAAAATCGTGGCGCCTGGTTTCATCGACACCCATTTTCATTTTCAAATGCCGATAGGCTATTCCCTTGGACTGCGTGACGGTTTGACCAGCAGCATGGATTTGGAGATGGGCTGCGCCGGATCCTATATTGAAAAGTGGTACAAGGCGCGCGAAGGTGTGGCTGGTGCTAACTACGGCTGTGCGGTGAGTCACGAATTTGCCCGCGCGAAGGTTATCGACGGGTCAAACGGCGATTACTTGCTAAACGGCCCTATAGCCGCTCTTGAAACCCGCAAGAAAACCGGATGGAGCGTGACGCGTCCGACTCTAGAGCAAGGTAATAAGATCCTCGAAGAGATTGATAAAGGACTGCAGGCTGGCGCACCCGGCATCGGCAGTACTGTGGGTTATATGCGAGAAGGGGTCTCTTCACGCGAGATGTTCGAGGTGCAGAAAGTCGGCGCACGCTATGGCCGCCCCACTGGCGCCCATACCCGCTACACGCTCGGCACAGACACGACAGAGGTTAACGGCGCACAAGAACTCATTTCAAACGCTCTCGCACTGAACGCGCCGGCAATCGTGCTGCACTTCAACAACCCAGGCTGGCGCGTGACGCACGAAATGATTACCGGGCTTCAGGAGCAAGGTCACAATATATGGGGTGAAATTTACCCTTATGCTGCCGGTTCCACTCCGATCAATGCTTCATTTCTTGAGCCTAAGAGCTGGGTCGACGATCTAGGCCACCGCTATGAAGACACCATGCTCGATCCGGTAACTGGTAAGTTTTATACCTTGGAAACCTACAAGAACACCATCAAATCCGAACCGACCCGCCCGATCGTCGTTTTCAAAATGCCTGAAGAAGACGAGCCTAAGTGGCTGACACTGAAAGGTGTGACCATGGCCAGTGACGCAACGGCTGCCACGCCGTACGACGCAGCGTGGGATTACCCGATGGAGAAGTTAGGTGGTACCCATCCCCGCACGGCGGGTGCTCGAGGGGCTGCGATTCGCCTCGGTCGGGATAACAACATCCCGATGATGCAACTGATGTCTATTCTCAGCTACAACGCAGCTAAGCACTTAGGTGATACGGGGCTGAAGTTTATGCAAGAGCGCGGTCGTATCCAAGAGGGTATGGTTGCCGATATCGTGGTGTTTGACCCTGAACTCTTCAAAGACAATTCAACCTATGAAAAGGGTGCGATCCCTTCGACGGGCATGAAAGCCGTGATCGTTCACGGTCAGGTTACTGTACGTGACGATGCGCTGCTGCCAGTTTTTGCGGGACAGCCGATCCGCTTTGAACCTGAAGCCAAACCGCGCTTCGAGCCTATCTCGCTGGAACATTGGAACAACAGGTTCTCTACAGGAATGCCTGATGTGACAGAAGCATTTCCTCAGAGCACAGGAAAATAATCGGATGCGTTTTTTAGCATCTGCTTTCGTGGCGACCTTGTTGGTCGCCATACCCGCCTCGGCAGAACCCGAGGTTATCGAATTTTCCGACCTTGTCGATCCCTTTGCTATCGTCTTCGACGATCCATACCGAGACATGGGGTTCCAGTTGCTCAATGAATTAAAGCTGCTGATAGAGCTTGATGAAAAACTTTCGGGAAATACTTTCACTAACGAAGAGCGCACACGCCTCACCAACAGGCGTAAAGCGGCTAAGGACATGCTTGAGATTAATGGCTATGACATCGATCTGCTTTTAGGCCAGCGCTGGGACATCGCCAAAAAAAGACAAAAAGCACGCATCGCGACAAATCCCGTTCTCGATGGCGTCGAGGTTGAATTATCGGGTTATCTTATCCCTGCGGGGCCTGCCGCCGACGGTTCATTCTTTGGTTATCTGGTTCCCCAAGTCGGTATGTGTAGTCATCTGCCATCACCGCCACCGAATAAGCTCGTTCGCGTGAAATTGCACGATGATCCACGAGAAAAATCCCTCTATGTACCGGTTCGTATCTCAGGACAGCTTAAAGCTGAAGCAAGTGATACTGTGATATATATGACCGATGGCCAATCACGCATGCTGAGTGGTTGGATCCTCTCTGCTAAATCCGTTGAAACACAGCAAGGGCTTGGCGTGGATGCGGTTAAAGCGGCATCCGAGAATACCGTTGTCAGCGAAGTTGGTCATTGAGCTACGCCTTGGCGTTCGGTGTAAGCAAAATTATTGATGAATAAGGTAGTAAGTTGTGAAAAACAAAGCTCGCAAAAGATCCACTTTTGGCCGATGTATGTCGTTAAACACCTTGGCATTGTCTATTGTGCTCATCTGCCTTGCTAGCATTTTTTCGGCGAGTGCCGCGGCGCAGATACAGAAAATAACCTGGAAGGATCTTGAACCGCACGTTGAGATATATAACGATCCCTTCCTCAAACTGACCCCTGACCAGAAGTTCGATCTAACCATAGTGGCGAGAATAAGGCAGTTGCAATCAGAAGGGGTGGATATCTCGTCGGAAAAATTGGCACATCTGAATGCTGCATCAAAGCGGCTTGAACAAGACCAGATTGATATTGATGGGTTGTTAGCCTTGCTTGGAGAGATTGCAGCCAAGCGAAAAAATGCGATGGAATCCGTCAACCAAAATCTTAATGAACAACGGGTACGTATCGCTGGCTATGTACTGCCTCTGGAGATGGATGGACTGAAAGTCACTGAGTTGCTACTGGTGCCATACGTCGGTGCCTGCATTCATGAGCCAGTGCCTCCAGCTAATCAAATTGTATTGGTGAAGTTTGCGCAAGGGATTGAAGTTGATGGTCCATTTACGCCTGTATGGGTACAGGGAAAAATGACTACACAGATTGGCACCAGTAAACTTCATCTGGTCGACGGCACGTCAGATATTCCAAGCAGCTACACCTTAAATGCCGACACAATTGAACGTTATTGATCTGCAAGTTGGCCGATTCTCGATCCTATATTCGAGCGTGCCTTTTGACTCAGTTAACGTCGCTTTTATGAAAAATATTTAACTATTGGTGAGTGATGATAAAAGTAAGCAAGCTACGTTTTGCGTGGGATAAACAATCGAGTATTAATATCGACACACTGCATATCAAAAAGGGGCAGCACCTTTTTATTGAAGGGCCGAGTGGTAGTGGTAAAAGCACGCTTTTGAATTTACTCACTGGGGTGTTAACAGCGCAAAGTGGTGACGTCTGTATCCTCGGGCAACAACTGAATAACCTGTCATCAAGTCAAAAAGACCACTTTAGATCTAACCATATTGGTTTTATATTTCAACAATTTAACTTGATTCCATTTCTCAGCGTTATTGAGAATATCATTCTGCCTTGCTCATTTTCGGCGCTTCGAAAAAGCAAGGTTTTGCAACGAGGTGCCAGTTTAGAGGCCGAAGCCATTCGCTTATTAAACGCACTGGGGTTAACAGAACCAGAACTATTAAAACGCAGCGTTAATGAACTCAGTGTGGGCCAACAGCAACGCGTTGCGGCAGCAAGAGCCATGTTGGGCAGCCCTGAAATTATTATTGCCGATGAGCCGACATCGGCCTTAGATAACGATCATCGCCAAGCTTTTATTAAAATACTGTTTGATGAATGTGAAAAAGCAGATATCACGCTGATTTTTGTTAGCCATGATGGCACGCTAAAACAGCACTTTAATCGCACTATTAATTTACAACAACTCAACCAAGTTCCTATTAAGGCTTTATAATTTGATGGCTATCTTATCTATTGCATTTAAAAGCTTATTTAATCGTAAGTTGTCGTTTTTTATTACCCTGTTTGCGATTGCGATTAGTGTGGCCTTGTTACTTGGTGTACAGACCTTAAATGCTGAAACCAAAAACAGTTTCATGAAAAGTATTTCCGGCACAGATTTAATCATTGGCTCTCGCGGTGCCTCATCGCAATTATTATTGAGCTCAGTCTTTCATATCGGTACTAGCACCAATACCGTTAAATATAAAACTTATCAAGAGATTGCTAAATTAGCAGCAGTTAAATGGGCGGTGCCGATCTCATTGGGTGACTCACATCGTGGTTACACCGTGATGGCGACAGAGTTAGACTTTTTTACTCATTATAGCTATGCCGATAAGCAACACCTCAGTGTGCAACACGGCGAAATGAGTGACGATATGTATGCGGTTGTCATCGGTGCCGATGTCGCAAAAAAATTAAACTATCGCATCGGTGATCGCATTGTAATCACCCACGGTCGCGGTGAAATAGATGGACACACTCATGATCAAATCCCTTACTTCGTCAGTGCCATATTACAAGCATCATTTACTGCCATTGATCAAACGCTGATCATCTCATTAGAAGCGATGGAGGCTATGCATAGTGATCCCGACGAACACTTTGGTGCTATGCCTAATGAAATCTCCACTGCACCACAGGTAAAGGCTAAAGAACAAGCAGATCCTTCAGATTACCATCATGCTAGTAGCCACACTGATGATTTACATGATCATCACCATCAGGATACGCTTGAGCAACGCGTGGCGCGTTTATTACAACTCAAGCCAGAAAACATCAATGCTATCTTTGTGGGCTTAACATCTCGCCAAGCTTTATTGGGGGTACAAAATTACGTTAATAACTATAGCGCCGAGCCGTTAACAGCGATTATTCCTGGCGTGGCATTACAAGAGTTATGGCAATTTTTCAGTATTGCCGAAGTAGCACTCAATGTTGTTAGCGCATTCGTTGTTTTAGTCGGTTTGTTAGGTATGTTAAGCATTATATTAATGAGCTTAAATGAACGTCGTCGTGAAATGGCCATCCTACGTTCGGTTGGTGCGCGTCCGATACATGTATTCGGATTAATCATCGGTGAAGCTGCTTTTGTCTGTTTAGCTGGAATAATATTAGGCATTGCCCTACTTTATTTACTGCTAATAACACTGCAAGCGCCATTGGCAAATTATTACGGATTTTATCTAGCTATCAATCCACTAACATTTAATGATTACCTTATCCTGCTCACTATACTGTTCAGTGCTTTAATCATTGCACTACTACCAGCGTCATTAATTTACAATTATTCATTGTCCGATGGCATGACCATAAAATTTTAGGCGTTACCATGAAAAATTAAATTGCTAGTTGAGTAGTGGTATAGTGAATTTGGCAATTGATTTGTAGTTGAATGCACTATTGGCATAGAAAAAGTTTTCTGAAAGTTTTCAGTATTACACCAATTCGTAACTCGGAATTGTCCAAAAGTGAGTGAGTAAGAGGACATCTCTTAACTGTAATAAAATTACCAATCGTAGTTACAGACCATTAGAAGCTACTCCAATTTGTCAGAATATGGTTATATTTTATGTCAAAATTTGGTTTTAAATGTGGGGTAAATATATGTTTTACTGTTCCAAGTTATGTCAACTTATGAGGGGAACAACAATTCTTGTTTTAACGGTTATTAGTATTAATATGACGTTTGCTGGTGAAATTACCATTGAAACAAATGACTCGTTGTTTCGAAATGATCTCTTTGATGAAAAAAGAGAGCGTGCGGAAGAATATAAACGTTCAGAACAAGAGCGAGATATGAATAATCAGCAGTGGTATAATGTACTTCCTGTTGGTTGTGTTTTATACCAAAGTCAGTATTTTATTTATAGGTGCAATCAAGGGCAATTTTACAAAGGCTATAATACTGAGAGTGAGAATAAATATAGAAAATTAAGTGAGACTGAAATTTCATCCTTAGAAAAACCTAAATCAAATTACAAATAACAGCGTATTTAGACTTAAAATTAATCTCATAATCAGGTATTCTCCAGATAAATTAACTTAATTAACATAGTGGAAACATAGATGATTGTATTAGGACACCAAAACCCAGACTGTGATAGCTTATGCAGTGCTATCGGCCTTGCTAGTTTATTTAATAAAATGGGCAAATCAGCTACTCCTGCTTTACAAGGGGAGCCGAATCCTGAAGCGTTATTTTTATTAGAGCAATCTGGTTTACCACAACCTGAAATTCGCACAGAAGTGGCTGGCGAAGAAATTTTTATTGTTGATTATTCTGATTGGGGGCAAGGTACAGCTGATATGAAGAAAGCAACGATCTTAGGGATTGTTGATCATCATAAATTAGGTGATATCACAACTTCTACGCCTTTAGAATGTTGGATTTGGCCTGTAGGTTGTAGTGCAACAATTGTTTACAATATGTATAAATTCAATAACCAAGTGCCTGATGCGCCAGTGGCTAAAATGATGATGGGTGCAATCATCTCAGATACAGTTAATTTTCAAGGTCCAACAACAACTGATATCGATGTAGTTGCTGCAAAAGAGTTGGCTGAAATTGCGGGTGTTGACGATATTCAAGCATTTGCTACTGCGCAATTTGAAGCTAAATCTGATATTAAATTAGTATCAGCAGCAGAGCTTATCTTACGTGACCAAAAAGTATTTGAAATGGCAGGTGAGAAGTTAGCCATTGGTCAACTTGAATTAACATCATTAGAAACTGCATTCTCTAAAAAAGATGAAATGCTAGCTGAAATGAGCAAATTACAAGAAGAGAAAGGCTATCACTCAACAATCGTCTTATTAACAGATATTAATAAGCTCGATACCACTGCTTTAATTGTTTCGAAAGATGCTGAAAAAGTAGCAAAATCATTAAATAGTACTGTTGTGGATAATATGTTTGAATTGCCAGGTGTTGTTAGTCGTAAAAAACAAATTATTCCATTTTTACAAGCGGCATTTGAAGGCTAGTTAAATGAAAACTATGCTAGTTGATTAGCATGGATTAGCGCTAATTAAATAAAAAGGCGAGTCTCGTTATGAGTCTCGCCTTTTTTATTGGCGTGCTGTTAAGATTCAGGTATAACTAATTCTTTGTCTTTTTTCTGTGTAATTTTCAGTATTAATGGGGTTTCATGCATATTCATATATTAGGTATTTGCGGCACATTCATGGGCGGTGTTGCTATTCTTGCTAAGTCATTAGGTTATAAAGTCACAGGCTCGGATAAAAATGTTTATCCGCCAATGAGTACTCAGCTTGAAGAACAAGGCATTGAATTGATTCAGGGCTTTGACCCAACCCAATTGGATAGTCAACCTGATTTAGTGGTGATTGGAAATGCAATGAGTCGTGGTAACCCTTGTGTAGAAGCTGTTTTAGATAAACAGATCCCTTATATCTCAGGCCCTCAATGGTTATTAGAACATGTATTAAAAGATAAATGGGTACTTGCAGTGGCAGGCACCCATGGCAAAACATCGACTTCAAGTATGCTTGCTTGGATACTTGAGTACGCTAATATGAAACCAGGTTTTTTAATTGGCGGTGTACCTGAAAATTTTGGTTTGTCAGCACGATTAGGAGAAACTCCTTTCTTTGTTATTGAAGCAGATGAATACGATAGCGCCTTTTTTGATAAGCGGTCTAAATTTGTCCATTACCATCCAAGAACATTAGTATTAAATAATTTAGAGTTTGACCATGCTGATATTTTTGAAGATTTAAATGCAATTAAAAAACAATTTCATCACTTGATGCGTACTGTTCCGAGTACAGGACGAGTATTTATTCCTAATAAAGACGAAGCTTTAATGTCGGTTAAGCATATGGGGTGTTGGAGTGAGGTTGAATATCTAGGTGAAGATTGGTCGACTAGTAAAATTAAAGAAGATGGTACTGTTTTTAATGTACTACTTAATGGAAAAAAACACGGAAAAGTTACTTGGCAATTAATGGGCGATCATAACGTTGATAATGCATTAGCTGCAATCGCTGCGGCAAGACATGTAGGAGTCATTCCAGAAATAGCGATTGATGCGCTTGCTGAATTCAAAAGTATAAAACGCCGAATGGAAATAAAAGGAAAAATTAATAATATCACTGTCTATGATGATTTTGCTCATCACCCTACCGCCATTAAAACGACATTAGCGGGTTTAAGAGCTAAAGTAGGTAATGAAAGAATTCTTGCAGTGTTAGAGCCTCGCTCGAATACAATGAAATTAGGTGTACATAAAGAAGCACTCGTTAATTCACTTTCACTTGCAGATAGTGTTTATTGTTTTGAAGATCAAAATATTCAGTGGTCTATCAAAGAGCTATTCACAGAGCAGGGTAAATTGGTCAATGTTGATAATGATATTGATGAGTTGGTGCAAAAGTTAGTTGATCAGGCAAATCCATTCGATCATATATTGATTATGAGCAATGGTGGCTTTGGAAATATTCATCAAAAATTATTAGAAAAACTATAGGTTAACTATGTTACATAATTCTACGTCATACATTGATACAGTCACACTTGGTGTAACCGGTGCTTCAGGAAGTGGATATTTTTTACGTTTACTGCAGTCAATGGTTAATAATAATGTAAAAGTTTTTTTACTATTATCAGAAGCTGCACAAATAGTACTTAAAACAGAAGTAGGAGAAGATTGGCCTTCAGAAATCCATTCATTAAATCATTTTTTGATTAAACGTTTTAAAGCAAAAGAAGGGCAGGTTACAGCGCTTGCATCAAAAGATTGGTTTTCACCCGTTGCATCAGGATCATCTGCTCCCAATAAAATGGTAATTTGCCCTTGTAGTTGCGGAACACTTGCTTCTATTTCGCAAGGTTTATCGAATAATCTCATTGAGAGAGCGGCAGATGTGATTTTCAAAGAAAGAGGGCAATTGATTGTTATGCCAAGAGAAACTCCATTTTCTACATTACATTTGAAAAATATGCTTACTTTATCCGAATTAGGGGCAACAGTAATGCCATTAGCACCAGGGTTTTACCATCAACCTACCTCAATTGAAGAGCTTCAAGACTTTATGGTCGCTAGAGTAATGGACCATTTGAAGATTGAACACCAAGCCAGTAAACGATGGTGCGAGTAAATTTTAATCATTAAATACTAATTTTTGCAGGTTTTTTATACATAAAAATAAAAAATTAACGAATAGTTATTTATTTGCAATAAAACGCTTGCCAATGCTTCTGCGATCCCTATAATGCGCATCCACAGACAGGGACTGACGCGAAAGCTTCTA
>JAOFNL010000065.1 GCA_028041985.1 Psychromonas sp.
GTTATTCAGCTCTCTTAGCGTTATTGGTTGGTTTATCGGTACTGATTCCTTATATTGGTGCTGCGGTTGTGACTGTTCCTGTTGCTATTGTGGCTTTATTTCAATGGGGATTCTCTGCAGATTTTGTTTACCTTATGATTGCTTATAGTGTGATTCAAGCGATAGACGGTAATGTAATTGTACCAATTTTATTTTCTGAAGCTGTTAACCTTCATCCTATTGTTATTATTATTTCGGTTTTAGTTTTTGGTGGATTATGGGGTTTCTGGGGAGTATTTTTTGCCATACCACTAGCAACATTAGTTAAAGCTGTATTGCATGCGTGGCCAACGTCAGATGAGCTAGATAAGGTTTCTGAATTGGAGCAGTGTTGAAAAGAGAAATAAGGCTAGAATATATTTTCTAGCCTTATTTTTATTACAGTTGAATGCAACGCAGAAAAACATTTGGCGGAATGGTATTATTCAGTTAAGTAATCCAACACGACTTGATGATGGTCTTTGGTCTTAAATTTATCAAAGACTTTTTCTACGATCCCTTGTTCGTCGATTAAAAAGCTAATTCGATGAATTCCATCGTAAATTTTCCCCATAAACTTTTTCTCTCCCCACACACCAAATGCATCTGCAATCGCATGATCTTCATCTGATAATAATGGAAAATTAAGTTCTTTTTTAGTCACAAAATTTTGTAACTTCTTAACGGGATCAGGACTAATACCTAACACAACGGTATTTAATTCTGCAAGCTGTGCATTGACATCTCTTAAGCCACAAGCTTGAGTAATACAGCCTGGTGTCATTGCTCTTGGGTAAAAGTAAACTAATACTTTTTTACCTGCTAAATCAGCCAATGAAACTTTATCGCCTTGTTCATTTTCTAGCGTAAATTGTGGTGCTTTATCACCTTTAACTAATCTAATCATTTTACCTCTATTTATGTTAATTTTATTGGGCTGATAAACCCTTTTGGTTTGAGTGCTAGTAAATCACAGTCTAGTTTATCAATAACTTGTTCTGCTGTGTGCCCCAATAATGTCGCGCCTAAACCAGAACGCCCAACCGTACCTAAAATAACTAATTCTGCATTAATCTCTTGAGCAACATCGCTAATAACATCTTCAGGTAACCCTTGCTTTAAATGCGTATTTTCTTTATTAATTTTGTATTTTTCTGCATATTCATTTAATGCTTCTTGATGGAATTTCTTTAACCCATCTTCATAATTAATAGGGTCAAATTCAGGCAATTCCAACATAATATTCATTGGCGGACTTGGATAGGCATTTACCATATGAATATTAGATTTTATCATTTCTGCAATGTCATTGGCCTCTGTCAAAATAGACTCATTGAGTTCATGGTGGTCTTGATCTTGAATGCTCTTACAGTCTACTGCACATAAGATGTTACCGTTCTCTGGCCATGATGTTGCTTTTACCAATAGCAACGGAATAGGGCATTTACGTAATAAATTCCAATCTGTAGGCGTAAATAATATTGCACTTAGACGAGAGTGCGGATGAGTCGATTTAATTAAAAAATCAAAATTTTCTTTCAATATCAATTGAATAGCAGCTTGAAATGGACGGTTATGCCATTGTACATAACAATTTATTTTATGACCTTTTTCAATATATTGAGCGGTTAAAGCATTTAACCATTCTTGATTCTCTTTTATCACGACAGATTGCATGGCATGTCGCTCGTCAACAGAACTTAATGAGGTCATCTCATAGGTTAAATCATAACAGCATAAGAACAACGAGATTTTTGCATTATCTTCTTTTTCTGCTATTTCAATTGCTCGCTGTAATGCTGGTTGTTGCTCTTGAGTTGGATCTATAAAAACTAAAATATTTCGGTATTTAAGCATGTAAACCTCTACATTTTTTAACAGATAGATATAACTAATTTAGATGAAATAAAGTTTTAAAAAAGAGATGTGAGCCAGAAAAAGTAAATTAATTGATCTCTGGCTATATTTTGCGATGTGAGTAACTATTTTTTAGGATTTAGAAGTTGCACCCGCTAATGCAGCTAATTCCTCTTCGTTTAAAATAGTAATGTACTTGCCTTTTACTGCAATCATGCCACTTTTTTGAAAGCGTCCTAATAAACGACTAATCGTCTCAACGGTTAATCCCAAGTAATTACCTACATCACCACGTGTCATTGACAACCTAAACTCTCTAGGAGAAAAACCGCGGGCAGCATAGCGTACTGATAAATTATGAATGAAAGAAGCTAGTCTCTCTTCTGCATTTTTCTTTGATAGCAGTAAAATCATATTTTGGTCGCCCACAATTTCAGAACTCATAAGACGTAAAATTTGCTGTCTGAGTTTTGGCATTGTAGTTGAAAGATTATCTAGTGTATCGTATGGGATTTCACAAATCATCGCTGTTTCAAGTGCTTGCGCAAAACTTGGGTGTGTGCCGGAGCTGATACCGTCAAAACCAACTAAATCACCTGCAAGATGGAACGCGGTGATTTGTTCATCACCTTGTTCTGTGATGGTATAAGATTTTAAAGTCCCTGAGCGAATTGCATATAAACATTTCATCTCTTCGCCGGCTTTAAATATTTCTTGGTTTTTTTGAATGGGTTTTTTACGTTCAATAATAGTATCCAAACGATCAAGCTCTGTCTCGTTAAGAGAATAAGGAATACATAATTGGCTAATACTACAATCTTGACAATGAATTGCGCAACCACCTGTTTGTGTTCTACTTGAAGTACTCTTATCCATATTTACTCTTAACGTTTGTTGATTTAAATCAATAGTAGCATTTTATCCTGTTTCTTTGAATAGCATAAATGCATATTAATTGAGCCTTTAAAGGGACGGTATGAATTATATGATTAGTCGTTTATTTATCCTATAAATATATTGGTTAATAAAGTTGTTCTATCGCGATATAAAGTGTTTGAAAGGCAAATAGACTTAATACGATTCCACTACCATATCTAAACCATTGTTGATTAAGTATGCCTTTTAATTTATGGCTTAATGAACCAATCAGCATCATCGCAGGTAATGTTCCAAGTCCAAATCCGAACATGATCATCATCCCATTGAGCGCATCACCACTGCTGATTGCCCATACTAAGGTTGAATATACTAAACCGCATGGTAACCACCCCCAAAAAAAACCGAGAGGAAATGCAAGCACGGGGTGTTTCAATGGTAAAAAATATTGTGCTAAAGGCTTGATGAATTTCCATAGGAATTGTCCACCTTGCTCAATAAACAATAACCCGTTCCATATTCGTGCTATATAAAAGGCAAGTAGGAGCATCATGATAGCTGCGACTATGCGTAAATAAATGAGGGACTCTTTACCGCCTATCCACAATATTAAGATGCTGCTACTACCCGCAAAAACAAATCCAGCAAATGAGTAACTGCTAATACGCCCTACGTTGTAAAGAAAGAGTGCAAAGAATCCATTTTTTTGCTGAGGGTTGATTGAAAAACTCAATGCACTGGCAATACCTGAACACATGCCAATACAATGGCCCGCTCCCAAAATACCAATCAAAAAAGCATTAAAAAAATCATTAATGATCATCTTTAGTTTCTGTCATTATTTGTTTAGATAAATCAATTTCAGCTTTCTGAGTTTCAGAAGTAGGGGTGAGATCTTCATCAAAAAGTATATTAACGCCTTCTCTATCGAGATCATCGTATTGGTTGGATTTAACTGCCCAAAAGAAAACCAAAACGGCTATCGCGACAAAAACCATTGCAATGGGAATCAATACATAGATTATGCTCATTTCAATAACCTTAAAGAATTGCTGACTACAATTAACGAACTAAATGACATGCCAAGCACTGCTACATAGGGAGGGACTAGTCCCATTACCGCTAGTGGAACAATAATTAGGTTATAGCCAATTGCCCACCCTAAGTTTTCTTTTATGATACGTGTTGTTTGCCTAGCATTATCCACTAAAAGGGATATTTTTTGTAAATCTGAGCCAAGTAAAATGACATCTGCGCTGTTTTTTGCAATATCTGTCCCTGTTGCGAGTGCGATTGATACATGTGCTCCTGCTAGCACTGGTGCGTCATTAATGCCATCGCCAATCATCATGACTTGTTGTGTCTGTTGTAGGGATTGAATATACGCTAACTTTTGTTGTGGACTAACGCCTTTAACCACTTTCTCGATAGCAAGTTGATTCGCCACCTCTTCACTTTTATTTGAAATATCACCGGTTAACATGGTGGTATTTAACTGTTTTTTGATGCAAAAATTAACTAAACTTGCTGCTGAATCTCGTATTTCATCACCTAGTTCGAAAATAGCGACTAACTCTGAATCAATTGTTAAGTACAGCAATAGTTCTTGACTCGCAAAGGGGAAGGTAATTTTACAGAATTTTGCATGACCTAATTTAACCAGTTTATCGTTTGAACCATCATGCCATATCGCTTGTAAACCTTGGCTGGGTATATTTTCGATATCTGTTATGTGCATTTTTTTGCTGTGTAAAGCAGTAAATGCAACAGCAATAGGGTGTTCAGAATTCATTTCAAGATTAGCTGCAAGATCGATACATTGTTGTTCTGTGTATTGTTGTTCATTGCCAACATTCACATTTAATAATTTAAAGTTACCCTGTGTCAATGTGCCTGTTTTATCAAAGACAACATGTTGAATTTTGTTTAGTGTTTCTAATACATGGTGTTGTTTTATCAGTATTCCTTGTTTATTCAATTGAGCAGTAGCACAAGTTAAGGCTGTTGGTGTCGCTAAAGAAAGTGCACAAGGACAAGTTGCGACTAGTACAGATAGGGTGATCCAAAAAGCTTGGTCGGCATCAATAATGCTCCAAGCAATATAAGTGAGTGTTGCAATCAATAATAAACTTGCAACAAAATAGCGCGATACAGTATCAGCCATCACTTCGATACGAGGTTTATTTTTTTGAGCACTATTTTGTAATTGAATAATATCTGAAATAAGCGTGTTATTACCTACATTAACCACTTCAATCGTTAATATGCCACTTACGTTAACGGTTCCTGCATAGACAGTGTCACCAGATTCTTTAAAGACGGGTAAATGTTCACCTGTTAACATTGACTCTTCGATGTTACTTTGACCCTGGCGTATTATTCCATCTACCGCAATCGTTTCGCCTGGCTTGACTAAAATACGTTGTCTGGCCATTAATGTTTTTGCTGGAATAAGATGATGCGTAACAACTTCATCTACTGTTTCTAATAAAGTCGCCATTGAAGGTAATAAACGTAACAAGTTACTACTGGTTTCTGATGCTTTACGTCTAGCTCTTATTTCTAATAAGCGTCCAAGTAATAACAAAAAGGTAAACATTGAAACAGATTCAAAATAGACTTCGCCTCGGCCAACAATTGTTGCATAACCTGAAGCGGTATAAGCACCTAATAATGCAATTGAAATGGGTATATCCATTCCTAATGTTTTATTGCGAATATTTCGCCATGCATTTGCATAAAAAGGTTGGGCACTATAGAGCAGCACTGGCGTTGCTAGAATGAAACTTACCCACCTAAAATAGTGAATAAATTCTTCTTCCATTCCTGAAAAGAAATCAGCATACAGGGCAATGGCAAACATCATGACTTGCATCGTGGCTAGACCTGCTAGACCTAAACGACGTAAGTAGGATTTAACTTGTTGGGTATAAAATATTTCTTGTTGGTTAACTTGAAAAGGGTAGGCTTTATAACCTATCCGTTGAATTTGTAGCAATATTTTACTTAAGGCAAGTTGCTCATTATCCCAACGGATCACTGCTCGATTAAGTGTGGTATTAACATTAATAAACATAAGCCCTGGTAAAAAACGTAATTGCTTTTCAATTAACCAAGCACAAGCCGCACAACTAATGCCCTCAATCGTTAAAGTGATTTCAGTGATGTTGTCTGTTTTTTTAATAAAGTCAGATTGGATTTTTTCTAGATCGTAATGTTCCAGTTGCTGTAGCTCTTCAGGAATTAATGTATCACCTTTATTTGCAACTTCAGTTCTATGTTCATAATAAGAGCTTAATCCACTATCTACAATGGTTTGGGCAACCGCTTCACAACCAGGGCAGCACATTTTTTGGGATACATTATTAATAACTACATTAAAATTAGTATCAGTGGGATTAGGCTCTCCGCAATGAAAGCAATGGCTTACTTTTGACATCTACAGCACTATTTTTGATGTTGGTAGTTCCACCTTTTGTTGTAAGCGCCATTTTTTATCAAAAGGCTCTACACGAAGTGTCCACTTACCTGTCAATGTATCTTCATTTTCGTAAAAGTAATTACCGTTAGCATCCGCTGTTAACATGACGACAATGTCACGTTTAGATTGTGTTGAATGAAATAGTGATAAATTAATAGAAGAGAATGTTTCTAATCCATCCATGGAGATCATTAACCCATCTTTTTGTGGAACGACAATCGCTGTAATGCCGAGTTCTTGTGCTTTTTTTAATAAGCTTAAATCAGCGTTGATTGCTTTGCCTGTATTGTAATAATCATCAACAACTAAATCAGGTTTATTGTCTACGGCAATAACGACAGTACTAATGCCTGCTACCACTGCTGCCATTGGTAAGAGTATTAAAAACCAAGGCCAAAACTGTTTAAACCAGGATTTTTTTGTTGTTTCTTGCATGACAGTTCCTATTCATTAAAGAGGGCGTTATTGCGAGGCATTAATTTATCACCTACTGTGGGTTTTAGCTATAAAAAAGCCTCGTTTAACGAGGCTTTTTATGTCATAAATTATAAAGAATATATTATAATTTATGTTTATTTTTCTTGTGATAATGAGTAAACATAAGCAGAGATAAGTTGTATTTTATCTTCGCCTAAAACGTCACTCCAAGCTGGCATTACACCATTGCGACCGTTATTAATGGTATCTTCAACCGCTTTACGTGAACCACCATATAACCAGATTTTATCGGTTAAGTTAGGAGCACCAAATTCTGTCAATCCTTTGCCATCTGCGCCATGACATGCAGCACACATAACAAAACGTTCTTCACCAGCTTGTGCTTCAAGTGCATTCACTCGACGTCCACTTAACTGTAAAACATAACTGGTAACTTCAGTGACACCTTGCTCACCTAAAATATCTTTCCAGGCTGGCATCGCACCTACACGACCTTTCATGATCGTTTCTTTGATAGCTAATGGTTCACCACCATATAACCAATCATTATCAGCAAGGTTTGGAAAGCCTTTGCTACCACGCGCATCTGAACCATGACATTGTGCACAGTTTTGTAAGAATAAACGTTGACCTACTTTCACGGCTTCAGGATCTTTAGCAATAACGTCTATATCTTTATATTCACCAGAAGGTTGGTATGCAAGTTGTTTAAAAATCTCACCATACTTTGCTTCAGCTGCATTCATTTCACGTTGATACTGTGAATTAGATGTCTCAGCAAGTTGATCTGACTCTGCTTGTGATTTGATATTTTTATCTGCACTTGTCCAGTTTAATAAACCATTCCAGTTGGCTGTATAACTTGGGAAAGCAAACGAATAAATTAAAGCGATTGTAATTGAGAACCAGAATAAACCTACCCACCATTTAGGCAATGGGTTATTAAGTTCTTGAATGCCGTCAAAGCTATGAGGCATTGGTTCACCTTCTTTGACACCAGTATCGTTTTTGTTTGTTAATTTAAGGAGTACTGCGCAACCAATAATTACAATTAGTGTGATAACAGTGATCCATAATGTCCAAAAAATGCTCATTATTTTTTAGCTCCTGTATGTTCGCTTGAAGTGCTTTCATACTTTGTTGAATCAAGATCGTCTTCAAAAATAGAGTTAGCCATTTCATCAAACGCCTTTTTTTGTTTTTTACTGTAAGCCCAAAAAATTAACGCAACGAAAATAATAATTAAGAATAATGTATATAATCCGTTAAAAGTTGCAAAATCCATATCGTCTCCAGTAATTGAAAATGCCTATTGCTAGGCACTGCTTTAATTATTTGAATGCATGACCGAGTGACTGTAAGTATGCAATCAATGCTTGCATCTCTGTCTTACCTTCTACTGCAGCTTTTGCTCCTGCAATATCAGCTTCAGTATAAATAGGCTGCATCACGCCATTTTCATCAACATGTCCGTTACCTTTAGTTAGCATATTAAAAATCTCTAACTTGCGAGCGGTGTCTTCGCCGGTTAGCAAGTTTGTTGCTAACCATGGGAAGCCAGGCATATTTGATTGTGGCACAACATCGCGAGGGTTAATTAAGTGCACTTCATGCCAAGCGTCAGAGTAACGACCACCAACACGCGCTAAGTCAGGTCCTGTACGTTTTGAACCCCATAAAAATGGATGCTCCCAAACACTTTCACCCGCTACACTGTAGTGACCGTAGCGTTCAGTTTCTGCGCGGAAAGGACGGATCATTTGGCTGTGACATACATGACAACCTTCGCGAATATAAATATCGCGACCTTCCATTTCTAAAGCCGTATATGGCACTAGAGTATCGACGGGTTCATTTACTTCTTTTTGAAAGATTAAGGGAGTTATTTGAGCTAAGCCACCAAAGCTAATAGCAATGATGATAAAGATAGCTAATAAGCCAACGTTCTTTTCAATAAATTCGTGTTTCATTATTAACTCTCCTCTTAACTTAATTCTTGAGGCTTGATAGAGCCTTCTTTAGCTGCAACTGTTTTGTATGTGTTGTAAGCCATGATAAACATACCAGTTAAGAAGATAATGCCACCCACTAAACGTATCGTATAGAATGGGTAAGATTTCTCTAATGATTCAACGAATGTATAAGTCAACGTACCGTCTTCATTAACCGCACGCCACATTAACCCTTGCATTACACCTGAAATCCACATTGCTACGATATACAAAACAGTACCAATAGTTGCACACCAGAAATGTAAGTTAACAAGCGCTGTACTGTACATACCTTGCTGACCAAATAAACGAGGAATCAAGTGGTATAGGGCCCCGATAGAAACCATTGCTACCCAACCTAATGCGCCTGAATGAACATGTCCGACAGTCCAGTCAGTATAATGAGATAGTGCATTTACTGTTTTAATTGCCATCATTGGACCTTCAAAGGTAGACATACCGTAGAAAGATAATGAAACAACTAAGAAACGAAGAATTGGGTCTGTACGTAGTTTATGCCATGCTCCAGACAAGGTCATAATACCGTTGATCATACCACCCCAAGATGGAGCAAATAAAATCAGAGACATCACCATACCTAGAGATTGAGCCCAATCAGGTAATGCTGTGTAGTGAAGATGATGTGGGCCTGCCCAAATATAAACAGCAATTAACGCCCAGAAGTGAACAATTGAAAGGCGGTAAGAATAAACAGGACGATTTGCTTGCTTAGGTACAAAGTAATACATCATTCCTAAGAAACCAGCAGTCAATAAGAAACCAACAGCATTATGTCCGTACCACCACTGTACCATCGCATCAATCGCACCCGAATAGACCGAGTAAGACTTCATCGATGACATGGATACTGGAATTGCTAAACTATTAACAATATGTAATACCGCAACCGTTAGTATAAATGCACCAAAGAACCAGTTTGCCACATAGATATGCGATGTTTTACGAATCGCGAGTGTACCAAAAAAAACAGTTGCATAAACGACCCAAATAGCAGTAATTAGTAAATCAATTGGCCATTCTAATTCCGCATACTCTTTAGAAGTTGTATATCCCAAAGGTAGCGATATCGCGGCAGATAAAATAACTAATTGCCATCCCCAGAATACAATAGAGGCTAGCGGGCCACCAAATAGTTTTGTTTGGCAGGTACGTTGCACCACATAAAATGAAGTTGCCATCAATGCTGATGTACCAAATGCGAAAATAACGGCATTAGTATGCAGAGGGCGTAAACGACTATACGTGAGCCAAGGCGTATCGAAGTTTAAAGCAGGCCATACTAGTTGAGCTGCTATTAGCACCCCTACAGACATTCCCACGATACCCCAAAGAATGGTGGTAAGTGTAAACTGACGTACAACTTTCATGTTGTAATCAGGTTGAATATTGGTTGCGGTTGTCATTGTTTTGATTCCATGCATGTATTTACAATGTACGTTTGTTATGACGTAATAATATTTAATCGATATAGATCTTTTAAATTTGAGTTTAAAACATCTATATTGGTGTGGAAGTTTACGCGACAATTAAAAAAATAAACAGATTTGCATTGCTTTAATGTTAATAAAATTAATTTTTGTGTTAAAAAAATGCGCGGTAACCATTATTTTTACAAGGAATTGTAATGTTAACAAAAAGTAGAGTGATTCAATTGT
>JAOFNL010000066.1 GCA_028041985.1 Psychromonas sp.
TTATCATTAACTGAAGTGATAAACTACAATCACCATAGGGGTTTTATTTTAAAGCGTTATCATTTTTTGCCTAGCTTCTTATAGGCTAAATGACCTTAATAAAATAAATCAAGATGGATCGCGTAATATAAATTTAAAACGTGATGTTTTATTAGTTAACTTAGATCCTACAGCATCGACTCTGATATCCAGGTCATCGTATAACGATAATTAATAGTGCGTTATTTATTTGGTATCGCTTTTACCTGTAATTTTGTGGGCTCATTAGAAGGGGTAGCAGTCCAAAATAAAAAAGTATTCTGAGACAGTGGTGATAAAGGTTATCACTATATTCCTTGTACTAATGGGTCAGAAATAGGATTATTGACTGAATTAGTTAACCCACAATATGTGTAATGTACTTATGAAAAAATTATTCAAGTTTGCCTTATTGCCGTTAATTTATTTATTAGCAGCATGCTCTTCACCCTCTACCCGTTCAGTTGATGAGTACACTGGACAAAAAGTTAGCGAATATTCCGAATCTGATCGTTTGTTGTATATTACTTTACAAGGTGAATACAACTATTGGGCAGGCAGCCCTTTTCGTTTAGGTGGAGCTACTCTGAAAGGCGTTGATTGTTCTAGTTTAGTGCAAAAAGTGTATCAAAATAGTATTAAGATAAACTTACCACGCACGACAGAGCTGCAAGCTGAAAAAGGGATTTTTGTTAAAAGAAGTCAGTTAAAAGTTGGAGATTTAGTTTTTTTTAAAACGGGTTGGAAAGTTCGGCATGTGGGTATTTATATGGGGGAAAATAAATTCTTTCATGCATCAACCAGTAAAGGGGTTATTACCTCTGATTTGAATAACCCCTATTGGAATAAGCATTATTGGCAATCACGTAGAGTGATTAAGTAAGCAGCCCCTAGCCTATAAGATAGCTATTTAGGGCGTTGTAAACTGAACGGTGTGGTAATTGACGCATATTCCCCTCCGCCTAATCTTGCTAATGGTTTAACTTTGTCAGCGTCAATATTAATACGTTCAAGCTTATTAGACTTTAATACAGAGTCGCTAATATATAGCTCTTTGATTTCAACAAAAATTAATGTTTGTGGAATATCACCTATCTCTTTAATTTCATATAACTCACATCCGTAAGCAATATCGCATTGGCTCAAACGGGGTAATGCGAAATTTTCAAAAGGGCTCGTCGTTAATTCTGTATCAGTCAATTCCGACTCTCCATAGGCTAATGTCGCTGCCGTTTGGGTGACTAATTCTGCATGTTTGTCAGAAGCTATATGTATCACCATCTTTTTGTTTTTTAATACATTAGTCAGAGTATCTTTAGGCTCACCGTTTGGTTTTTTACCTACTGAAATCATTAATAGTGCAGGCTCACTCGAAACGGCTGTGAAATATGAAAAGGGCGCTAGATTATAATGTTCATTTGAACCGCTTTTATTATTCTCATTTTCTGAGCTTGTTAATACCCAGGCAATAGGGCGAGGAATAATGGTTTGGGTCATTAAATGATAACGTTGGCTAGTACTGACATCTGAAAAATTAAGTTGCATATTATTCTCCGAGTATAAAAATTTATCGTGACACATTTAAGTTCAATGCTGAACTGTTAATTTTTATCATTCAGTATTTATATTGATGTTATAAATGAAAGCAAATAAGATGTTTAACTATTTTATTTTGTTCAGGCGTTGTCATGATCTCCTTATATTTAACCTTCGCATTTTCAATTACATTACTGATCTCTTCTCCTGGTCCTGTGATTTCATTGGTTATTTCAGATGCGAAATATGGTTGGCCAACAGGCACGATTTGGGGCGGTGCTATTTCTGCTTTTCTGTTACTCGCTATTTCGTTAGTTGTCATCCATTTTGCATTGGAGATAGATGAGCAACTATTAGATTGGGGACGAATTATAGGTGGTGGGTATTTAGCTTTTTTAGGGGGGGCGATTTTACGTAGTAATGTACAGGTGAAGGGGGCGACTTCTCACCATAAAGATTGTTTCTGGCGTACCATGAAAGTCGGATTATCTAATCCAAAAGATATTTTGTTCTTTTTAGCTTTTTTACCGTCATTTATTGTTGCTGAACGATCATTCGTTACACAATCAGCTATTTTTTTAACTATATGGCTAGTGATCGACGTATTGATTATGGTGAGTTATGCAGGAGTCGCCAAGAAGTTATTAACTTATCCTAAGTGGCGGACAGCTTTGTATTATTTACCGGGATTTTTTATGATGTTAGTGGGCGCTATCTCAGTGTATTTAGGTGCAGTTAGTTTGATATCTCCCAGTCGCTTTTTGTAACGCACTGGGATATGAACAAATTATACCATTCCGCTTAATTAAATGATCAGGTTATTAGGCGGAATGGTATTAAGCTTTATTCTGCATACCAATAACCGAGATTAACAAGTTTGGTAAACAGAGTTAGTGCTTCAGGTGACTCTTGGAAAACTGACAGTAATTCACTGGCTGTTTCATCCTGATCACACAAGTAAGGGGTAAGCTCTGTGAAGCTTGAAAAATCATAAGCTTCACCGTTGATGAATACTTGTTTTGGCGCTTGTTCAAAATAAACTGCACGTAATCCACCTAATCGCGTAAATTGAGCGCCATCTTCTAAAAATTCAATTATATCTTGATTCGCTAGTGGTTCTTCAGGTTGTGCTATATCTAAATCATGTTTGGCTTCACTAATCATTCGTCCAAACCAAGGAATTAACTGCTTGGGTGTTTTACAATTTTCTAGCATGACTTGATGTAATTTATTGAGTTCGGCTACTTCAATTTTTCCTGGTTTTTCACGTGTTTGCATTGGGATATCAGTGTAACGTAGTGCATTTTCATGATGATCGATATTGTAATCGGTAAAGCTACTTAACAGGTCATTTTGGTCTGGGGCACGGAAACCTACACTGTAGTTAATAGAGGGTTCAATGGCATAACCTTCATGTGGGCATCCACTTGGAATATATAAAATATCGCCTGGTTCCATTTCTACATCAATAACAGCCTCAAATTCTGAACAATGTTTTAATGCGCCGTGAGCAGCAAATTCAGGTAATACTTGGCGCTCACCGACTCGCCAATGACGTTTACCTTCGCCTTGGATGATAAATACGTCGTAATTATCAATATGCGGGCCGACTCCGCCTTTAGGTGTTGAGTAACTGATCATTAAATCGTCGATACGCCAATTAGGTAAAAAGCGGAATGGACGTACTAGTTGTTGGGCATCAGGATGCCAATGATCAACTGCTTGTACTAATAAGGTTGCCCCATCTTCATCTAATTTTTCAAAGGTTTCGAATGGACCACATTCGGCCTGCCATTTTCCTTCAAGTTGATAAACTAAGCGACTTTCTAAGTCTTCTTCCATTGCTAATCCTGCTAATTCATCGACAGCGATGGGATCTTGGAAATCAACAAATCCTTGTTTGATTAGGGCTGGTTTTTTTTGCCAGTAAGTATCTAAAAACTGGTTAATTTCAAAATTAAGTTCAAACATAGGTAAATGCCTTTGATGATAAAATATTAAATGAGTGTAGCAGTTCATTCATCGTTCTGGTAGGTGAAGTTGTAAAGGTATTCAATGATTTAGCGTTGTTTAAAAGCATTGCTTTATAGGTTGTTCGTGAGTACTCTGGGGTCTTCTATCGCTATTTGATAAAGGCTTTCGTAATGGAACGGTCAGCAAAGTTTGATAAAATTTCTGGGGTATTGGCCGGGCTTGCCGTGGTGATGATTTGGTCCGGTTGGATTATTATTTCTAAATGGGGAATTTCTCATGCATTAACTGTGTGGGATGTTACAGGTATTCGATTTCTCACTGCAACTGTATTTGTTTTAATTTATGCCATTATTAGAAAAGTTCCGATTAAAGCTTTATTCACTCCTGTAATCATTATTTGTAGTTTATGTTGTGGCACTTTTTATGTTTGTGCCAGTCTGATTGGTTTATTGATATCAGATGCGGCGAATACGGGGGTGATTATTAATGGTTCGTTGCCTATCATGTGTGCGCTTATTCTTTTTATATGGAAGAAAAGCCGGTTAAACTTAGCACAGTACATTGGCGTGCTACTTATTTTATTAGCGAATACGTTGTTATTTACTAGTTCTGGTGGTGCAACGTTAAGTGCTTTATTCTGGTTGTTAGTGGCTGCTTTTGCTATCGGTTTTTACTCGGTTTCAATGAAAATATGGGGAATTAATATTCAAACCATTATGGTTGCTGTTCCGTTGATTAACGCGTTATTTTTTACCCCTATCTGGTTTTTCTTACCGAGCCATCTTAATGTTGCCCCAATTAATGAGATTTTGTTACAAGCTGGATATCAGGGAATTGTGGTGAGTATTCTTGCTTTATTCTGTATGAGTTATTCTATTAACAAGTTAGGAGCAGTTTCGGCTTCAACTATTATGGCACTAGTGCCAATTGTATCTGTGTTATTAGCAATGGTGTTTTTAGAACAGCATATGACGATGCAAATGGCTATATCGATAATTATTTGTTCCATGGGGATTGCTTGTTATAGCGCGTTACAACCATTGTTAGCTTGGTTGAAAAAGAGTAAACAAAAAAGCAACCCGAAGGTTGCCTAGATTAGATGTTCAGATATTTTCTGAAATTAAGCCATTTTATCTACTAGCTCAATAGCTTGACCAATGTATGAAGCTGGCGTCATCGCTTTAAGCTCAACTTTAACCGCTTCTGGTAGTTCAAGTGTATCGATAAACTGAGCCATACCTGGGCCATCTACGCGTTTACCACGTGTTAGTTCTTTCAGTTTTTCGTATGGCTTTTCGATAGCATAACGACGCATTACAGTTTGGATTGGCTCTGCTAAAACTTCCCAGTTTGAATCCAAATCTTTTAACATGTTGGCTTCGTTTGCTTCAAGCTTGCTAATACCTTTTAGGCTTGCTTCATAAGCTATAACAGAATAACCGATAGCAACACCTAGGTTACGTAATACGGTTGAGTCTGTTAAGTCACGCTGCCAGCGAGAAACTGGTAGTTTCGCTGCTAGGTGATCAAAGATAGCATTTGCTAAACCTAAATTACCTTCAGAGTTTTCAAAATCAATTGGGTTTACTTTGTGTGGCATGGTTGAAGAACCAATTTCACCCGCAATTGTTTTTTGTTTGAAGTGACCTAGGCAGATGTAACCCCATACGTCACGGTCAAAGTCTAAAAGAATTGTGTTGAAACGAGCAATCGCATCAAAAAGTTCTGCAATGTAATCATGCGGTTCAATTTGAGTAGTGAACGGGTTAAATGTTACGCCTAAGCTTGTTACAAACTCTTCAGCAAAACCCTGCCAGTTAACTTCTGGGTAAGCACTAAGGTGAGCATTGTAGTTACCCACAGCACCGTTTGTTTTACCAAGTTGTTCAGTTGCTTCAATTTGCTTAACTTGGCGTTGTAAACGAGCAACAACGTTAGCGAACTCTTTACCTAATGTTGTCGGTGAAGCTGGTTGACCGTGTGTACGAGACATCATTGGCATTGCTTTGTATTCAATTGCTTTTTCTTTAATCGCAGCAACAACGCGATTACAGTAAGGCAAGATAACGTCATTTTTAGCTGTTGAAAGCATTAATGCATGAGATAGGTTATTGATGTCTTCAGAGGTACATGCAAAGTGAATAAATTCAGACACTGCATTTAGTTCTGCAACATCCGCTACTTTTTCTTTAAGAAAGTATTCAACTGCTTTTACATCATGGTTTGTTGTAGCTTCGATATCTTTTACACGTTGTGCATCTGCTTCACAGAAGTTTGCAACGATTGCATCAAGATGAGCATTTGCTTCCGCAGAGAAAGCTGGAACTTCTGCGATGCCGTCTGTTTGTGCTAGTTTTTGTAACCAACGCACTTCAACTTGTACGCGAAATTTGATTAAACCAAATTCACTAAAAATATCGCGTAAGATCGCAGTTTTGCTACCGTAACGGCCGTCAACTGGTGATACAGCTGTTAGTCCTGAAAGTTCCATTTGTTGCTCCTAATGATAGTAGGTTGTATAAATCATTTATTAGTTTCTGTATTTAGAAAACTATATTCAGTTCGTAGTAAATAATTAAGTTCGTAGTAAATAATTAAGTTCGTAGTAAATTTTGTTTTGTTTGATGCACTATGGCTTTGCGTGATAATAATAATTGGCGGCGTTTACCGCCTATTTGACGCCATAATACCGCGGCACGAACACCGGCTAATAATAATGCGCGAATTTTATGCTGTGTCTGCTCTTGTTGCAAGTAAGAAGGGTTACCATTTACTTGTATTTTAGGACCAAGGTTACTAATGAGGTCTTTGTAGATAGAGTCTAAGTTACTTAATACACTGCTATCGTCAATTTCAAAATGTGCTAGTTGACGGCTCACTTGGTTAATGCGCTCACCTAGCAGGTTAAGTGTGCCTGGATTCGCAGATAGTTTTCGTTCCAACGCCATTAATCCAGCGACATATTTTGTTACCTGCATATTTCTGCTGCCGTTAGCATTGTCTAACTGTGCTATAACAGTTTGGTAACCTAACTTTAACGACTCATGGCCACCAAAAATATCCAATGGAGAGGCACTTTCAGTACGTACAATAGATCGTAAGGATGCATTAAACGCGACAGCATCAGGGCAAATGCCTTTACTGGCTATTTTATCAACTAGATATGCGGCTTGGCACATTGCTGCGAAAGCGATGGTACGGGATTCTAAATTATGGAACGACATAATGGTTACACTTCTAATTTGAATGATAAAAAATCTAAAATATCGATAATTAAAAAGAGACTAAGTTTAGTCTTTTTGTTTTTTAACGTGATTAACGCTGTAAATGCTGTTCGATAATTGCACCACCTAAACAGACCTCATCAATATAAAATACTGCAGATTGCCCTGGAGTTACCGCTGCTTGAGGTTGGTCAAAAATAACCTCTAAAGTATCGTCATCAATTGGATTAACTGTACAGGCAATGTCAGTTTGGCGGTAACGCGTTTTAACGGTACATTTGAAACTTTCTTTTTTAGGTGTTCTATCAACCCAATCACATTGCTTTGCAATTAAACCATAAGAGAATAAAGCAGGGTGATCCGCACCTTGAGCAACTAATAAACGATTGTTTTCCATATCTTTACCCACTACATACCATGGGTTTTCATTGGAATTTTGTAAACCTCCAATGCCTAAACCTTTGCGTTGACCCAGCGTGTGGTACATCAAACCTTGATGTTGACCAATCACTTCGTTTTCTGGTGTGACAATATCACCTGGTTGTGCAGGAAGGTAAGTTTGCAGAAAATCTGTAAACTTTCTTTCTCCAATAAAACAAATACCTGTGCTGTCTTTTTTGTTATGAGTGACTAAATCTTGTTCTTCAGCAATGCGTCGCACTTCTGGTTTCTCTAACTCACCGACAGGGAATAATGTTTTTGCAATTTGTTCTCCGCCAACAGCATATAAAAAGTAACTTTGGTCTTTATTGGTATCGAGTCCGCGCAATAATTGAGCTTTACCATCAATATCTCGACGGCGGCAATAGTGCCCTGTAGCAATAAAGTCAGCGCCTAAATCTTCAGCTGCAAATTCTAGAAAGGCTTTAAACTTGATTTCTTTATTACACATAATATCTGGATTTGGTGTACGACCTGCTTTGTATTCTGCTAAAAAATGCTCAAACACATTATCCCAATATTCAGCTGCAAAATTAATGGTATGTAGTTTGATGCCTAGCTTGTCACAAACGGCTTTTGCATCTTGTAGATCCTGAGCGGCAGAGCAATACTCATCGGTATCATCTTCTTCCCAGTTTTTCATGAATAAGCCTTCTACTTGATATCCCTGTTGTTGTAGCAAGTAAGCAGATACAGAGGAATCAACACCGCCAGAAATACCGACGATTACTTTAGTTTGGCTATTGTCTTTCATAAATTATTCTCCAACGAATTCAGCGCGGTATTTTAGCAGAAATTATCTCCAATTAAACTAACAATGTGAGCAAGAAAACAACATAAACGAGAGTGCTTGTAAGTGATATGTGGACATTAGAGAGTTGAACGCGCTATATAGCCTCTTTTTCAGGTGTGCTTTGATTAATTTAAAATCGATTTTTAAGGAGGAAAATGTTTGTTTAAGAGATAAAGGTGAAATTAGGAGCATTAATAAGTATTTTTAAGTTGATTTTAAATCGAATCTTGGTCACAAATTAGAATGCAAAATCACGTGGTAATGGATTTACTGCTTTGATTTTAATGTGTTTTTATCATTTTGATTTTATTTTGGGATCTTCGTTCAAGCAGAACCCTCTTTTGTGCCTATACTTGTGTAAATTATTGAAGAACTACTTCGTTAGTGAGCGTGTTTTCTTCTTTATATTATTCACTTTCAGTAGGTTGCTTAATCTAGCTTGACTGAATATTGAGTTAAACATCTAATTTTCTTACACATCCGCTTAAAAAGGTTGATTTATGAACAGGCTTGGATTTAAAAACATCTTGATCATCGTCGTGACTGGGCTTCTCATTTTAGCTCTCGGGTTAACTTGTTACCTTTCAATTACTAAATTGGAGGATACAACTAAAACAACTCTTGTTTCCAATATTATTCGTTCTTCTCAGTATGAATCGAAGAATCTTCAAGGTTATATAAAATCGCATTCAGAGCCAGTGATTAAACTTGCTGAATTATATAGCAAGTATGATTACCAAACGGGTCATGAGAAGTACATGGAGATTGCTCAAACAGTCACTGACATCACTAAGTTGACTTTAGGTTTCGATGATGGCCGTTCATATACATCCAGAGCTTCAGAGTCTTTTCCGGGCGGAGTTGGTATTTTATCAAAATATGATCCTCGTACTCGTTCATGGTATCAATTAGGCAAAAAAAGCGCTGGCTTAAAATTAAGTGAAGTCTTTGCGACCAAGCAAGGTGCTCTTTTGTTGCTTGCTGTGCACCCTGTTGCTGGTGGTGTCGTTGCTTCTGATGTTCGATTAACTCACCTACAAACAGTACTTGAAGGTATTGATATTGCAGAAGATTCCGTTGGTATTATTGTCGATCAGAAAGGGATGGTGTTGGCTTCGACTACAGCAATCGCGACTACCCAAGATCAAGTGCAAGATATTTCTGAATTATCTGGTTTTGCTAATAGGATGTGAGTTATATGAAATTAAAGAGATAGGTGATATTCCACAAACATTAATTTTTGTTGAAATCAAAGAGCTATATATTAGCGACTCTGTATTAAAGTCTAATAAGCTTGAACGTATTAATATTGACGCTGACAAAGTTAAACCATTAGCAAGATTAGGCGGAGGGGAATATGCGTCAATTACCACACCGTTCAGTTTACAACGCCCTAAATAGCTATCTTATAGGCTAGGGGCTGCTTACTTAATCACTCTACGTGATTGCCAATAATGCTTATTCCAATAGGGGTTATTCAAATCAGAGGTAATAACCCCTTTACTGGTTGATGCATGAAAGAATTTATTTTCCCCCATATAAATACCCACATGCCGAACTTTCCAACCCGTTTTAAAAAAAACTAAATCTCCAACTTTTAACTGACTTCTTTTAACAAAAATCCCTTTTTCAGCTTGCAGCTCTGTCGTGCGTGGTAAGTTTATCTTAATACTATTTTGATACACTTTTTGCACTAAACTAGAACAATCAACGCCTTTCAGAGTAGCTCCACCTAAACGAAAAGGGCTGCCTGCCCAATAGTTGTATTCACCTTGTAAAGTAATATACAACAAACGATCAGATTCGGAATATTCGCTAACTTTTTGTCCAGTGTACTCATCAACTGAACGGGTAGAGGGTGAAGAGCATGCTGCTAATAAATAAATTAACGGCAATAAGGCAAACTTGAATAATTTTTTCATAAGTACATTACACATATTGTGGGTTAACTAATTCAGTCAATAATCCTATTTCTGACCCATTAGTACAAGGAATATAGTGATAACCTTTATCACCACTGTCTCAGAATACTTTTTTATTTTGGACTGCTACCCCTTCTAATGAGCCCACAAAATTACAGGTAAAAGCGATACCAAATAAATAACGCACTATTAATTATCGTTATACGATGACCTGGATATCAGAGTCGATGCTGTAGGATCTAAGTTAACTAATAAAACATCACGTTTTAAATTTATATTACGCGATCCATCTTGATTTATTTTATTAAGGTCATTTAGCCTATAAGAAGCTAGGCAAAAAATGATAACGCTTTAAAATAAAACCCCTATGGTGATTGTAGTTTATCACTTCAGTTAATGATAA
>JAOFNL010000068.1 GCA_028041985.1 Psychromonas sp.
GATGAAATTCTTATTATTTGTCTATTCTCTATTTGGCCGAGAGGCATTTAAATGGTGTTTAAAACCAGTCATATTTTATTACAGCTTGTTTGCTAAAAAATCAGTTTCGATCTCTAAACAGTATTTACATCATTTAAAACTTTATGCATTTGATCAGAAGATCACACTGCCTGAAAATTTAACGGTTTATCGTCATTTAAGTTCATTTGCCGAAACAATGCTAGATAAGCTAGCAGCTTGGAAAGGTGATTATTCTGTAAAAAACCTTACTATCCACAATCAAGAATTTATTACGCAAGCCAAAAACCAAACACGAGGCTGCGTTATTTTAGGTTCACACTTAGGAAATCTAGAACTATTTAGAGCATTAAGTAAACGCCATCAAGATATAACGATTAATGCTCTTGTTTTCACGGAACATGCACAACGCTTTAACGCGGTCATGGAAGCGGTTAATCCTGACTCAAGCCTTAATGTTATTCAGGTGAGTAAAATTGGTCCGGATACAGCGATTATATTGGATCAAAAAATAGAAGCTGGAGAATGGGTCGTGATTGTTGGTGATAGAACATCAACAAGTGTTGAGAATAAAGTGATTTGGACAGATTTTCTTGGTAAGCCAGCTCCTTTTCCACAAGGTCCTTTTTTATTAGCATCGATACTTAAAGCCCCTGTCTATTTGTTGTTTGGTTTACGAGACGATAGCAAAAAAGTAGCACATTTTGATCTGTACTTTGAGCATTTTAGCGAACAAATATTATTACCTCGCCATGAGAGAGAGCAGGCATTACAAAATGTGGTGACACAATATGCGAAGCGTTTAGAATTTTATACATTAAAGGCACCACTGCAGTGGTACAACTTTTTTAATTTTTGGAAATTAACTGGAACAAGCAATGACAAATAAACAGCAAAATATCAAATTTGGTGTAGGACGCTTAACGATAGAAGATATTGTTGCACTGTCGGATGGTGCAAATGCAGAGATGAATAGTAGTCCAGAATACATTGCTAAAATAAACCGTGGTGTTGCATTTCTAGAGTCATTATTAAAAGAGGATGGTGTTATTTATGGTGTAACAACAGGATATGGTGATTCTTGTACTGTGGCTATTCCCCCTTCATTAGTGGCTGAACTACCATTACATTTAACTCGTTTCCATGGTTGTGGCTTAGGCGAAAACTTAACAGAAAAACAATCTAAAGCAGTATTAGCAACACGCCTTTGTTCTCTTTCTCAAGGCGTGTCCGGTGTGACACATGATTTATTGAATCAGATTATTACTCTGATTAATCACGATATTTCACCGCGTATTCCAGAAGAAGGTTCAGTAGGTGCAAGTGGAGATTTAACTCCCCTTTCTTATTTAGCTGCAACCTTAATCGGTGAGCGTGAAGTTATCTATAAAGGTCAAATACGTCCAACGATGGATGTTTTTCGTGAATTAAATATTAAACCTATTGTGCTACAACCGAAAGAAGGTTTAGCGCTGATGAACGGCACGGCTGTGATGACTGCATTGGCTTGTTTAGCCTTTAAACGCGCGGAATACTTAGCAAAAATGGCAACCAAGATAACTGCAATGGTTTCTGTTGCTATGCACGGTAATGACTTCCACTTTGATGAAGCTTTATTTGCAGTAAAACCACATGCAGGACAACAACAAATAGCAGCTTGGTTACGCAGTGATTTACAGGCTGAGCGCCCTCCTCGTAACAGTGACCGTCTACAAGACCGTTATTCATTGCGCTGCGCTCCACATGTTATCGGCGTATTACAGGATACTCTACCGTGGTTGCGTTCAATGATTGAAAATGAATTAAACAGCGCAAATGACAACCCAATTATCGATGGAGATAATGAGCGAGTATTGCATGGTGGTCACTTCTATGGAGGTCATATAGCGATGGCGATGGACACTTTAAAAGTAGCCGTTGCGAATATTGCAGATCTACTCGATCGTCAAATGGCGCAGTTAATGGATTACAAGTTCAATAACGGTTTACCCTTTAACTTAACCGGTGCAACGGGTGAACGTAAGCCGATTAACCATGGTTTTAAAGCGGTACAAATTGGCGTATCAGCATGGACGGCAGAGGCGCTTAAACATACCATGCCAGCGAGCGTGTTCTCACGTTCAACTGAATGCCATAACCAAGATAAAGTCAGCATGGGTACGATTGCAGCTCGTGATTGTTTACGTATTTTAGTATTAACAGAGCAAGTTACATCAGCTTGTTTGTTGGCTGCGACGCAAGCATTACAAATTCGTAAGCGTGAAAAAGAATTAGATGAATCACACTTCAGCGATAGCTTAAAAGCAATGATGGAAGCGGTATTGAGTGAATTTACCTTCATTGATGAAGATCGTCCTTTAGAGGCGGATTTACGTAAATTTATGGAATTCATTCAAACAGAGAAATGGGATTTATATTAATCCATTAACTCATAGAGGTTAACGAATGGCTGAACAAAAACTTGATTTGATGACAGAAGTGACACTTGTTACTTCTTTCCAAGATGCAGATCCAATGGGGGTTATTTATCACGGTAATTACTTCCGCTTCTTTGAAGAAGCTCGTCGTTTGTTGATGGAAAAAATCAATTATAACTACCGTGACATGGTGGAATCAGGTTATGCGTGGCCTGTGATTGATAGCTATGTTAAATATGTTCAAGCCATCCCATTTAATCATGAAATTCGTATTACGGCTAAAATGACGGATTGGGAAAATTATATCCGTGTTGATTACGTTATTTACGATGCTCAAACAGGAAAGCGAATGACGAAAGGTTATACCAGACAAGTAGCTGTTGATATGCAAACAGAAGAGATGTGCTTTGTTTCTCCTCAGGTACTGGTTGATAAGTTGGAGTCTTATTTTGTTTAATATTCGTTTACTTCAATCTTTTTTTATTGGCTTTTTATTATGCTGCTCGTCTTCTATTTCAGCTTTATCGCTTGAACAATTACAGCAACAATTAACAACCAAAAAAGTTTTACGTGGTGATTTTATTCAATCTAAAACGCTGCAAATGTTTAACCAACCCTTAGTCTCTGACGGCACTTTTTTATTGAGCCACCAGCAAGGTTTGATTTGGAATCAAATAACCCCTTTCCCGGTTACTTTGGTGTTAGCTAAGGATAAATTACGTCAACAGTTTGAAGATCAAACTCCTGAGATAATAGAAGCTAAAGATAACCCTATGGTGTTCTATTTTAGCCATCTCTTTTTATCATTATTCAAAGGGGATTTAAGCGCGTTAGAAAGTCAGTTTTCAATGACAATAACAGAGTCTGAAAAAGAAACTTGGTTATTGCATCTGTCACCTAAAGAGTCGCCTTTAAACAAAGTATTCAAACAGATAGAAATAAAGGGAAATAAACAAATACAATCACTGGTGTTAACTGAGCTAAATGGTGATTTATCTGTGATTGAATTTAGTAATATTAATCAAGAGCAAACGCAACTCAGTCAGCAAGAAGAAAATGCGTTCAAATTCTAAAAGACTGCTCCTATGGGGGGGCTTCATTCTTTGTTGTATTGGATTACTCATTCAACAAACTGTGTTGCAAAAGCATTTACCAATTGAGACAAACATACTCGCCTTACTTCCTAAAAACCAACAAGATAAAATCGCTCAGTCTGCTTTTGAACAAATTGCTGAGAATATTAACAATCGCGTTGTTTTCCTGATCAAAGGGAAAGACAAAGATAACTTAGTGGATGCGGCTGAATATTTTACCGATGCGTTGTCTCCTATTGGCTTATTTGACAACATAGACGCAACTATTAGTGATAATCAGCAGCAAGCTTGGGGGGCTCTTTATTTTCCTTATAGGGCTCAGTTGCTAAGTGAAGAGGATAAACAAACATTACAACAATTCCCAGAAAAACGCATTAACCATGTTGTTCAACAGATATATAACCCCTTTTCCGGCGTGTCGGGTGGAGAACTTAAATCTGATCCATTCTTACTTTTTAGGGATTACCTAAGTACTCGTAATAACAGCGATGGTAACTTCTCGCTTTATAAAAATCATCTGCTGACCGAAGTTGATGATGCTTTATATCTTATTATTCAAGCGGATTTAGCGGGCGATGCTTTCGATAGCCAATTACAAAGCTTATTACCTCAATTACAATTGTTAGAAACTAACACAGAACAATTGTTTCACGTGAAACTGCTACATACTGGGTCGTTGTTCTATGCTGCGTATGGAACTGATAGTGCCAAGAGTGAGATCAGCACCATCGGTGTCGGTTCATTAATCGGTATATTATTATTATTACTGTTCGTTTATCGAAGTACTCTACCACTTGTACTCGCTTTGTTGTCTATCAGTTGTGGCTTGCTGGTGGCTTTTGTTACAACTGTTTTAGTGTTTGGCGAAGTCCATCTTTTCAGTTTAGTGTTTGGCGCGAGTTTAATTGGAGTCTCCATTGATTATGCTTTTCATTATTTAACAGAGCGATTAGTTCATCCTAATAACTGGGATCCTGATTTGGCGTTAAAACAGATATTTAATGCAATATCTCTTGGTTTAGTGACGAGTTTGATTGGTTATCTTGGTTTATTAATTGCGCCCTTTCCTGGTTTACAACAACTATCACTTTTTTCTATTGTTGGCTTATTCAGTGCGTATTTAACAGTGGTCTTATGTTATCCCGCACTTACGCGAACAGCTAGTAACACTAAGCAACCTAATTTACAGTATTTAACCAAGTGGTTGGCATTATGGCAGAGCAAGCGATTACAAATGCTATTACCGAGTACATTGGTTTTATTTGCTTGTATCGGTTTAACTCAAATAACATTTAATGACGATATTCGTCAATTACAAGCGATGCCCGCATCATTAAAATCACAAGAACATTTAATTAAAAATATTACAGGCGTTGGTAATAATCAGCAATTATTGTTAGTAAAAGCAAGCTCTGAGGAACAACTGTTACAACGCTTAGAAACCCTGTCTGAACAGTTTAATCGCTGGAAAATGGAGGGATATATTCAAAGTGTTCAGTCGATAAGTCAGTTTGTTCCTTCTATTCAAACACAACAAACAAATTATCAGCTAGTAGAATCGCTCTATCAACAGCAAGGTACTGCGTTAACAGACAAATTAAATATGAGTGATCCCGTCGAATTTGAGCAAATATTTTCCCCTTTACTCGTTAAGGATTATTTAAAGTCATCAGTTTCTGAACTGTTGGGTTTTTTATGGTTAGGTGAACTATCAGGTCAATATGCTTCTGTGATCATATTAAGTGATATTAACAATCCACCAGAGAATCCTTTATTGGTTGAAAACTATATCAACCAGCAAGTGGATGTGAGCGTATTAGATAAGACCTCAGAGATTTCGGCTATATTTGCACATTATCGGATATTTATTGGCGAGATGTTATTGGCGACTTATTTCATTATTGGGTTATTACTGATTTGGCGCTATGGTGTTAACGTCGCTTTTAAAGTGCTCACCCCTCCATTTATTGCTGGTATAGCAGCATTAGCTATCACAGCTGTATTTGCCATTCCAATTACTATATTCAATTTACTCGCATTATTACTTGTCTTGGGAATTGGTATTGATTACACCTTATTTTTTGCTGAGCAAAAGGAAAGTATTAGTAGTCAAAACACTTTCTTAGCCATTACGCTTTCTGCGATCACTACGGTACTTTCTTTTGGTTTATTAGCATTGAGTGAAACCCAAGCTATTCATGGTTTTGGTGTCACTGTTTTAACAGGTATTATAATTGCGTGGCTATTAGCGCCGTTAGCGATGAGACAGGAAGGAATTTGATAACATGAAATGGCTATTCATCACCTTGTGTTTAATGCTCAGTGGCTGCTCAATATTACAACCTAAAATGGACTTTGATGCTAAAACTATTCAGGTAGAAATCTCACCAGGAGAGTTTGTTGATTTACCTCAACCATCTGCTTTACAGCAAGATATTAATGTTAGTCAGCTAATAAGCGCTCAATGGGGCGAAGAAAACAAGCAAAAGTTATTGGTACAACTACAGGTTGATCAGGAAAAAGTAGTCTTAGCTGGATTTTCTGCATGGGGGGTGAAGTTATTGAGTATCACCTATTTTGGCAAACAGTCAGGCAATAAAATAGAGACTCATGTTATGACTGGGTTAGGTCAAACACTGCCCAGCCCTGAACAGGTATTATCTAATGTGATGCTATCTATTTGGCCTCTTGATTCATGGAAAAATCCCCTTGCATCTATAGGTTGGACGTTACAAGAAGCCAATTTGCAGCGATTGTTGATAGATGAAAATGGTCATGTAGTGATAACGATTGATTATCAGAAAATGCCTTACTTAGACGGTAAAATAACATTTAAGAATCAACGCTTAAATTATGTGGTCGAGATTGAAACTAAATAATGAATGATTTAATGGATAACACACAACAGAAAGCAATTTATATCCATGCTATGGCTATGAATAGTGCATTAGGTGAAAATAGAGCAGCGCAAATTGCAACGCTCAGCGGTGACAGAAAACCTTCAATGCAACTTGAAACGGGTTGGCTAAATGATGGTAAAGCAACCGTAGTAGGTAAAGTAACAGGCGAATTACCTGAGATACCTGATATGTTCACTCATAAGAACACTTATAATAATCGTTTAGCTTTATCGTCATTGTTACAAATAGATTCAGAGATTAAAAAGGCAATTAAACAATTTGGTGCAGATAGAGTTGCTGTCGTTGTTGGTACTAGTACCTCGGGTATTAGTGATGGCGAAGTTGCGTTATCTATGGGGTTGCCTACCGATTACCATTATCATCAACAAGAAGTAGGAAACTTAGGAGAATTCGTTGCAGATTATTATGCTGTCGAAGGACCGGTTTACACTATTTCAACCGCTTGCTCATCTTCTGGACGTGTATTCTTATCGGCAAAACGTTTGTTAAATGCTGGTTTAGTTGATGCTGTCATTGTGGGTGGTTGTGATTCGTTATGCAAATTAACTCTAAATGGCTTCCATGGTTTAGAAGCACTTTCGACAACTCATTGTTTGCCCTTTAGTGAAAATAGAAACGGGATAAATATTGGTGAAGCTTCTGCTTTCATGTTGTTATCAAAGCAAAAGAGCAAGACAGGGTTAGCGTTGCTAGGTGTTGGTGACAGTTCTGATGCTCATCATATATCTGCCCCTCACCCTGAAGGGAAAGGGGCTATTGAATCGATGCAAAAAGCATTGATAGATGCCGAACTAACCGCAGAATATATCGGTTATATTAATGCCCACGGTACAGCGACTAAGTTGAATGATGCTATGGAATCAAAGGCTATCTATGCGCTCTTTGAAAACACTGTACCCGTTAGTTCAACAAAACCATTAACAGGTCATACGTTAGGTGCTGCATCCATATTAGAAGCAAGTATTTGTTGCCTTCTTTTAAATGAAGATCTACTTATTCCTCGACAGATAAACGATGGTGAGTTTGATATGTCACTTGATCCTATCCGTTTTGTCACAGGAACAGAAAAACTACAAAAAAAAGCCATATTAAGTAATTCATTCGCATTTGGCGGTAATAATGTGAGTTTAATTTTTGGAATTGTTAATGAGTGATTTAAATACTTTCCCTAGTGTGGATTTATTAGTACCACATTCAGAACCGATGATATTGGTTGATAAAATAATACATGCAGATGACACAACGGTTCATTGCCAAGTTTTTGTGACAGCACAAAGTCAATTTTTTAATAAAGAAGAGAAAAGCATTGGAGCATGGGTTGGTATTGAATATATGGCTCAGACTATTTCTGCTTGGTCGGGTTATCAAAGCTTTTTGAAAAAGGAAACCAGTCCTATCGGTTTTTTATTAGGGACACGTCGTTATCACTCTACATCAACGCTATTTAATGAAGGTGATGTACTTGATATTTATGCTGAAAAACTAATGGAAAGTGAAGGTATGGGCGCATTTTATTGTTCAATAAAATGTCAAAATAACGAATTAGCAAATGCACAACTGAACGTATTTGTACCAAATAATGAACAATTAGAAACAATGCTAAAAGGAAAAAAAGAATGACTAAGCAAGTATTAGTTACAGGAGCAAGTAAAGGCATTGGTCGAGCGGTTGCTCTGCAATTAGCAAAAGATGGTTTCACCATAGCAGTGCATTACATGGGTGATAAAAATGGTGCGCTTGCTACGTTAGAATCAATTATTTCAGCTGGTGGACATGGTCGAGTATTGCAATTTGATATTAGTAATAGAGAGCAATGTCGCAGTGTAATAGAAGCGGATATAGAAGAAAATGGCGCGTATTACGGTGTGGTGAGTAATGCCGGTGTGACCAACGATACCGTATTTCCTGCCATGACAGGTGATGAGTGGGATAGCGTTGTACATACTAACTTAGATGCATTTTATAATGTGTTACATCCTTGTGTGATGCCAATGGTTCAATTACGTAAAGGTGGACGTATTGTCACTATGGCTTCAGTTTCCGGGTTAGTCGGTAATCGTGGTCAAACTAATTACAGTGCTGCTAAAGCAGGAATAATTGGAGCGACTAAAGCACTTGCTCTTGAAGTGGCAAAACGAAAAATTACAGTGAACTGTGTTGCTCCTGGTTTAGTTGATACCGGTATGGTGAGTGAAGAAGTAAAAGAGCATGCAATGCCATTAGTTCCATTACGCCGTATGGGTAAACCAGAAGAAGTCGCTGGCCTTGTGAGTTATTTAATGTCAGACATTGCTGCTTACACTACTCGCCAAGTGATTAGTGTGAATGGAGGAATGGTTTAATGAGTCAACGTAGAGTTGTTGTAACGGGGATGTCGGGTGTTACTGCTTTTGGTAATGATTGGCACAATGTGCAAGAAAAACTAAAAGCGTGTGAAAATGCTACTCAATATATGCCAAGTTATGAACAATATGATGGCTTAAATACTAAGCTTGCTTGCCCAGTTGATAACTTTGAAGTACCAAGCCATTACAAGCGTCGTCAAATTAGAGGAATGGGTCGAGTTGCATTAATGGCCACTGTTGCATCAGAAAATGCACTCATTCAGAGTGGTTTGATCGGTTCAGATATATTAACTAATGGGCAAACAGGTGTTGCTTATGGCTCATCAACTGGTAGTCCTCCCGCTATTGGTGCTTTTGCCATCATGTTGACTGAAAACACAACAAAAGCGATTACTGCTACTTCTTATGTTCAAATGATGCCTCACACGGCAGCGGTTAATATTGGATTGTTTTTTGGCTTACGTGGACGCGTTATTCCCACTTGTAGTGCATGTACTTCGGGTAGTCAGGCAATTGGTTATGCTTATGAAGCAATTAAATATGGCCAACAAACGGCTATGTTAGCGGGTGGAGGTGAAGAATTGTGTCCGACAGAGTCTGCGGTATTTGATACTTTGTTTGCGACTAGCCTAAAGAACGATGATCCTAAATCAGCACCTAGTCCCTACGATAAAGATAGAGATGGACTGGTCATTGGTGAAGGAGCAGGTACTTTAGTCTTAGAAGAATATGAGCATGCGGTTGCTCGTGGTGCAACCATTTATGCTGAATTGGTTGGATTTGCAACCAACTGCGATGCAAGCCATGTAACACAACCTCGCAAAGAAACAATGCAAATGTGCATGGAAATGGCGCTTAAAGATGCAAACATATCAGCCGATAAAATAGGTTATGTTTCAGCACATGGCACAGCGACAGATCGCGGTGATGTAGCAGAAACTAATGCAACAGAAGGTGCATTAGGTAAAGGTGTTCCTATTAGTTCACTTAAGAGTTATTTTGGCCATACGTTAGGTGCTTGTGGAGCGGTAGAAGCTTGGGCTGCTATTGAAATGATGAATGGTGGTTGGTTTAATCCTACGTTGAATTTAAAAAATATTGACCCTGAGTGCGGAGATTTAGATTACATAACAGGAGCAGGACGAGAAATTGATTGTGAGTATGTGATGAGTAATAACTTTGCTTTTGGTGGTATTAATACAAGTTTGATTTTTAAGCGTATCACTTCTTAAACTGTTTTTAGTTTTGCCATTGTTTTTTAATGGCAAAATCACT
>JAOFNL010000067.1 GCA_028041985.1 Psychromonas sp.
GAGCAATAATGAGCAGGTTGTTAGGCGGAATGGTATTATTTAGTTAAAATTAATTAGCTCAAAAGGAGCTTTGTGTGTCACGTTTTTCAGGTATTACAGATAATCCCCATGAAGGCCGGTTTCATCAAAAAACAGGTATTTTATTAACTAATTTAGGTAGCCCTGACGCACCGACAGCCAAATCAGTAAGGATCTACTTAAGTGAGTTCCTGTCTGATAGACGTATTGTTGAAATTCCTCGTTTAATTTGGATGATTATTTTGCATGGCATCATCCTTCGAGTTCGACCTAAACGCTCTGCTAAATTATATAAAAGCATATGGACTAAAGAAGGGTCTCCTCTCACTCATATAACAAAGCTTCAACGCGATAAATTAAGCGAAGCATTAAAGCAGCAAGGTTACGATAAAACAGAAGTCGTCATGGCGATGCGCTACGGCAATCCTTCTATTGAAGCGGGTTTAGAGACACTGCGAGAGAAAGGCTTTACACGTATTGTTGTCTTACCGCTATATCCGCAATATTCAAGCCCGACAACAGGTTCTACTTTTGATGCAGTCGCTAAAGTATTGAGAAAATGGCGTTGGGTACCTGAGTTACATTTTATTAATGGTTACCATAAAAATGAAACTTACATAGATGCACTTGCAAACAGTGTTAACGAGAACTTACAAAAAAATGGTGAACCTCAAAAAATAGTTTTCTCGTATCACGGTATGCCCAAATCATTTTTAGATAATGGCGATCCATATCATTGTTTATGTTTACAAACCACGCGCTTAGTTATTGAAAAATTAGGCTTAGATAAAGAAAAAGTTGTTTCAACTTTTCAAAGTCGCTTCGGAAAAGCAGAATGGTTAAAGCCTTATACAGATGAAACACTACAAGGCTTTCCTAAAGAAGGCATTAAAGATATCGCGATCATTAGTCCAGCTTTTAGTGCGGATTGTTTAGAAACATTAGAAGAGATTGAAAGCGAGAATAGAGAGATCTTTGAGCAAGCAGGTGGCGAAAAGTATCGCTATATCCCTGCGCTTAATGATAGGGATGATCACATTAACGCACTGGTTGATATATTAAAACCGAACTTAGGTTAAGTCTCAGGCATTTATTAAAAATGATAAAAAAGCCCGATGAATCAGTATTCATCGGGCTTTTTTATTTTATGCTTTTAATATTTATTTCGCTATATTTGAAACTACTTGATGTCTATTTAATAGAATTATAAATAGGCATTTGTGCTAATACACAGATGTATTAACCAAGGATAACTGCAAGCTCTGCACTGATCGCTTCAACCGCTTTAGTACCATCAAATTTATGATGTGCGCCATTACCTTGCGCTGCTTCATTCTTATAGTAAGCAATAAGTGGTGCAGTTTGTGAGTGGTAAATATCTAAACGCTTACGTACTGTTGCTTCTTCGTCATCAGGGCGAATAGATAAATCATCACCAGTCACATCATCTTTACCTTCCACTTTTGGTGGATTGTAAACAATATGGTAAGTACGACCAGACCCCGAATGAACTCGACGACCTGCCATACGCTTAACAATTTCTTCGTCAGGCACGTCAAATTCAAGTACAAAATCAACAATCACACCCGCTTCTTTCATTGCATCAGCTTGTGGAATTGTACGTGGAAAACCGTCTAGTAAAAAACCTTTTGCACAGTCTTCTTGCGCAATACGCTCTTTAACTAAACCAATGATTAGTTCATCAGAAACTAATTGACCAGCATCCATTAATTCTTTTGCTTTTAAACCAAGCTCAGTACCCGCTTTAGCAGCTGCACGTAACATGTCACCCGTAGAAATTTGTGGGATACCATATTTGTCCATCATGAACTGAGCTTGAGTACCTTTCCCTGCACCTGGAGCACCTAATAAAATAATGCGCATTGTCGCTTCCTATATGTATGAAAAATTTTATGACCGAAATTTACACGGTTGTGGGGGATTTCTCAAGATTATCAACGAAAAAGCCGGCATTAAGCCGGCCTTTGATGTAATTATGAGCGTCTTAACCTAATAATAGCTTATTAATACGAGCAACAAATTCAGATGGGTCGTCTAAACTACCTTTTTCAGACAATACTGCTTGTTGTAATAACAACTCAGTCCACTCTGCAAATAACTCTTCATCAGCCATATCGGCTAACTTAGTGATCATTACATGCTCAGGGTTAACTTCAAAGATAGGCTTACTCTCTGGAACCGGTTGTCCCATTTGAGCCATTAATTTAGCCATTTGAGTGCTCATATCATCGCTGTCTGCCACGATACAAGTAGGTGTCGTTGTTAGACGATGAGTTAAACGAACATCTTTTACTTTGTCACCTAGCACTTTTTTAACGCGTTCGATGAAACTAGCAAACTCAGTTTCTTGTTTTTCTTGCTCTTTTTTCTCTTCTTCAGAATCAAGCTTACCTAGATCTAGGTCACCTTGAGTTACACTGATAAATGCCTTGCCATCGTATTCAGGTAAATGACTTAGTAGCCATTCGTCAACACGATCAGATAATAATAGAACTTCGATACCTTTCTTACGTAACACTTCTAAATGAGGGCTATTTTTCGCGGCATTAAAGCTATCTGCAGTGATGTAGTAAATCTTCTCTTGGCCTTCGTTCATGCGAGAAATGTAAGCATCTAAAGAAACTGTTTGCTCTGCTTTATCTGTTTCAGTTGAAGCAAAACGGAATAACTGAGCAATTTGCTCTTTGTTACTTGGATCTTCAGCAGGCCCCTCTTTTAACACTTGACCAAATTCTTTCCAGAATGCGTTATATTCAGTTTCATTTTTCTTCGCAAACTTAGTTAACATAGTTAACGTACGTTTAGTACAAGCACTACGCAACTTAGAAGTCACACGAGTATCTTGTAAGATCTCACGAGATACGTTTAGTGGTAAATCGTTAGAATCTAACACACCTTTCACGAAACGCAGGTAAGTTGGCATAAACTGTTCAGCGTCATCCATAATGAAAACACGTTGAACATACAATTTAAGACCGTGAGCTTTTTCACGATTCCATAGATCATATGGAGCGCGTTTAGGGATGTACAATAAACTTGTGTACTCTTGCTCACCTTCTACTTTGTTGTGCGCCCATGTTAGTGGGTCTTCAAAATCATTTGCGATGTGCTTGTAAAACTCTTGGTATTGCTCATCTTTTAATTCAGATTTCGCGCAGCTCCATAACGCGGTTGCTTTGTTCACAGATTCCCAAGTAGCTTCAACCGCAGGCACTTTCTCGCCGTCAGGACCTTCAGATTCAGGCACGGCTTCTTTAAACATTTGTACTGGGATACTGATGTGATCAGAGTATTTAGAAACGATGTTACGTAATTTGTAATCATTTAAAAATTCAGTTTCATCATCACGTAAGTGTAAGATGATTTCAGTACCACGATCTGCTTTTTCAATATCTGCTACCGTGTAATCCGCTTCACCAGTTGATTCCCAACATGTCCCTTGAGACGCATCTTCGCCTGCTTTACGTGTATTAACCGTCACTTTATCTGCAACGATAAATGCAGAGTAAAAACCAACGCCGAATTGGCCGATTAACTGTGAATCTTTAACTTGATCGCCAGATAGTTGTTCAAAGAAGTCGCTTGTACCTGATTTAGCAATCGTACCTAAATGTTCGATGACTTCATCACGCGTCATACCGATACCATTATCGCTAATCGTGATCGTTTTTGCTTCTGTATCAAAACTCAAACGTACGCGTAAATCCGCATCATTTTCAAACAAGTTTCCGTCAGACAGTGCTTTAAAACGTAGTTTGTCTGCCGCATCAGCTGCATTAGAAACAAGCTCACGTAGGAATATTTCTTTATTTGAATATAAAGAGTGGATCATTAATTTAAGAAGTTTACCAGTGTCAGCACTGAAAGCATGGTTTTGTTGATGTTCCATTTTTTAGTTCTCTCTTACTCAGATGGTTATTAATTAGGTGTTATTAAGTTTTCTTAGATGATAGAGAGATGGAGACAGTTAGATCGATTTCAAGAGGGAAAATGAATTTTTTTACTGTTTTTGTAGGGAAGAATATTTTATACCAATCGAAGTAAATAGCTGATCTATTTTACTGGCTAAAACAACTCACTTCTTCGTTGTAAATTTCGTAAAGGGAATAAACCATTTACGTTAATGAATGTTCTTATTGAATCTTATTGCAAAAAAAAAGGTACCTACTTATTTATAAATTAAAAGTAGATACCTAATTTCAAAACTTAGTTTATTCGATCAACTTATTTTCAAAGCATCAAGAATTAACAATAGTTTAGAATGCAACTTGTACACCAGCAGCAGCACCTAGTTGGCTGTCATCGCCGTCGTTTCCACCTAGTTCAACATACGTATTGATGTAATCATTAACTAAGTAAGATGTATTTACGTAGTATTGGTTTTCAATACCATCGTTAGCTGAACCCGCTGCGGCATCGATATTTGCATAACCAGCTGCAAATTGGATCTTAGGCGTGTATTGGTAAATAGCAGCTAAACCAACAGTGTCAGTTGTTTCTGTATATGAATCATTATCAGTTTGACCGTATGAAGCTTGTAAAAGAAGAGATTCAGTTAAAGCATAACCAAGTTCAACATTTGTATTTGAAATTTCGTTGCCTGCAGCTTCTTCAACTTGTGCATGGTAAACAGCTAAGTCGAAATCTGCAAAACGAACACCGATTTTACCATCAAAACCTGAAGCACCTGTATCTGATACGCCAGAATCTAGTAAGAATGCAACTGCACCGTAAAATACATCTTTGTCGATAGAATATTTAATTACTTGCTCACCAGCATCAGTTTGATCATAGAAAGCAGTAAAACCGAATTGGTAATCGTTACCGATACCTGATTCATCATAAATTGTGTATTGCTTACCAATACTTAGTGTACCGTACATTTCAGAAGCAAGCGCTACGTAAGATTCATCTAATTGTGCAGCGCCAGATGCATCATCAACACCAAATGCAACTGTACTACCTAATACAACATCTTCAGAAAGTTTGTAGCCTAATGCAAAACCGAAATCTGCATCTTGAATATCAACAATAAAAGGTTCGCTTTTACTAATAGGGTTTAATAAAACAATTTCAGAATCACCAAACACATCAATAGTAACGTCATTTGCTTCGTAGATTGTCGCAGCATTTGCTGATGCAGCAAATAAAGTTGTAAGCGCTGTTGCCAGTATCGTTTTTTTCATTTCCATCACCTTTTAGGTCTTAAATTAAAGTAGTAAGTAATATAGTTTTAAGAACAGTTATTAGCATTCATCCATAACTACTTAAGGCTTATGTGAGAACATGATAAACGTCACATTTCCTAAGTCCAAATAAAGGTATCACAAAAAAATTGAAACAGAAATACGTAAACATACGTATGTTACAATTATTCGTGAAGCCTGTGACAAAATGAATAAAATTTAGAAAAACGAGAGGGATTTATAAAATAAAGTCAACAACATCAAGCAACTGAAATTTAATTTAACAATCTGAATAGGTAGAACAACTCCGCCTTATCATTTTTACTTACTTAATGAGCGCATTAACAAGATAACGGGGTTATTAAAATCATGTGCTGAAGCCAAAGCCTTCAATTCAAATATTTTTCTGACACGGAATAATCAAATAAAACGGTGTTTTTTCATTCTCAAACAACCTAAGTGAGCATAAATCATTCACAAAATTAAATTGTAAATTTAGTCTCTTAAAATCTCGATTATTTCATAATAAATAAAAAAATAACAAGCACTATCGCTAATAGTATCAAAGAGTTATTTATTACCTCCCCCAAAAAACTTCACTCACATTACTTTATTAACCAACCCATGTTTTTAAAAAAATAAAGGTATAGGATTAGTTTACTTGAAGGAAGATCATTTAGCCTAAAAATATTAAATATCAATCCCATCAAAAATCTTAAAACATGATGAATAAAGAATTTAAATTTGCCGACTACATCGATAGCTTGGGACGCCTCATGGAAACATTTTATCTATGAATAACCTTGAATAGATAATGCAAAAAAACAAGTGAAAATGAATATCACTTCATGCTTAAGAATTCTATAGCCTGTACAAAAAACTGAAGGATTTAAAATTTCAATGTGGATAAAAAAAACAAAAACATAATCTTTTTATCAAAAAATAAAATATTATCATTTTTCCACTCCCTATTAGAAAAAATTGAACTTTAGAGTCTATTTTTCCAGCACTCTGTTGGCTATTTATACAAGACTGATCTTGTGTGGTTATATAAATAAGCGAAAGCACAGTAGAAAGTGTCTACAAATTGCTGCAAAAAAACTCGAAAGATCAACTGCCCCTAACTCAGTTTCAAACCAAGCAAATAAATAGAAGCCATAATGTTCAACTCCTCAAAATAATAAAAATTAAAGTGCTCAATGTATTTATACAAACAACTTGACTTGTAAAGTTAATGCTTTCGAAGTTTAATAAGTTTAAATAAACGTAATATAAAATTATCCATAAACAGTAAAATATTAAAAACAAAAAATCTTATTAGCATAACAATAGTAGGGGCAGATTATCGTGATGAGCAATAACGACTATCCAATAAAAGACGTAAACCTATTATTAGCTAAGGTTGAGCAATGAAGATTAACCACTTAAAAAACAACTTCCCAACAATAGCAATATTAACCAATATGATGGCGACGCCTTTTTCTGAAGGCATTATTTTTGGTGCGAAAGATTATGCGAAACAGCATCACTATAATACGCTTTGCTTTAGTGGAGCGGAATTTGCTAAACCCGCTAAAACTAATATGTCTCGCGATCGCATTTTTGAACTTATTGATAAAGAAACCATTGATGGTCTAATCATTCCAATGGGGGCACTCAGTCGCTTTATTTCACTAGAAGATCAACTAACATTTCTAGCGCAATTTTCACATATTCCAGTAGTCACAGTAGCCAGTACCATTCCAGGTTATATTGATGTAGGCTATAGCCCTCAGCAAGGCATCAACGAATTAATCGAGCATTTGATTATTAAACATAAGGTACAACGCTTTGCATTTGCAGGCCCAACAGGCGAACACCTTTCAACACAGCGTAAAAAACATTTTTTTGAAGCTGCATTAGCAACCTATAACATGACTTTCGATGAAGATATGTATATTACCAGTGACATGTCGACGAATGCCCCCATTACCAAACTTGATGAACTGCTGGCTAAACCCAAACAAACCTGGCCAGAGGCAATTGTAGTGAGTTCTGATAGCCAAGCAATTTCAATCATTTCGACACTAAAAAAGAAAGGAATAAAAGTCCCAGAAGATATTATCGTAACAGGTAGTATGGGCAATATGAGTAGTCTATTTTCAGCCCCTCCTCTGACTAGTATTGTTGAGCCGACCTATGATCTCGGATGGAATGCAGCCAAACAAATAATCGCTTGCATTGAAAAACGTTCAATTGGTGAAAGCATCGTATTACCAACCTCATTAGTTATAAGGCGCTCTTGTGGATGTCATCAAGTTGATGAGAATTTATCACGCCCTGATTTCCTAGAAAAAGAAGATCAAACACTACAAACACATTCCTTTGAAAATATGCAACTAGAACTAGCACGAATTATAAAGAGTGCGCCTTCAGAACAACGAGAAGATATTCAGCATGATATTGCTCATACACTATCAACTATGCTTTTCTCAGATTTAAATGTTCAATCAAGCCATCAATTACTTAAATACTTTAATACTTTATTAGAATCTTCCTTAAAAAAAGAGCAAATATTCTTATTGGGAGAAATTGCACAATCACTCCACCAGCAATTAATGCTACACATTAAGAACACAAGCAATAATAACAAAGCACTCTATATTGCCAATGAACTATTCAACATAGTGCAACAATGTAATGTCAGAGCAAGCCACTATCGTAGCTTTGAAACAGAAAAGTATATCGGTAGCCTGCGCGAAATAGGTATTCAATTAAACTCTGAATTTAACCTTGATGAAATTGCTCAACAGCTACAACTTAACCTCAATTTTAGCTGTTGTTATATCAGTATTTTTGAAGACTTAGGAGAAGATAAAACCCAAATGAGCAGTATATTAGCGATGCATGATAAACAACGCTTAATAGATGATGGGCAACCCTACCCATCTACTGACCTCATACCCCGTAATGCTAAGATCTACGATGAGCTATTCTCTTTAGTTGTGATGCCTTTGTCATTTAAAGAAGACTTTATTGGTATTTGTGTGCTTGATCTTGCTGTGCGTAAAGGTACGATCTATGAAGGATTAATCACACTATTTTCTTCCGCCTTAAAAAATAAAATACATGTTCGTCATTTAAGTGAAGCAGAGGAAAAGTTTAGCGATATTGCTCATAGTGCATCAGATTGGTTATGGGAAATTGATACAGAAGCAAACTTTAAATATAGCTCAGATGGTGTTAAGCAAGTATTAGGCTACACACAAGAAGAGATTATCGGCCTTCCCATGGCAGACTTTATCGTTTCGTCTTCCGACAATGGAATTAAAGAATTAATACAATCCATGCAAACACAGCATGAGGTGGAAGGCCTTGAGACACGTTACCAACATAAAAATGGCAGCGAAAGAGTCCTTCTGACTACCGGAAACCCTATCATTAAAAATGGAAAAACAGTGGGTTATCGTGGAGCTTACAAAGATATTTCCCAACTTAAAGCACAACAAGTACGCATTAAAAGGCTCGCTTATCACGATCCACTAACTGATTTACCTAATCGCGTGTTATTTAATGAGCATTTAAATGTCATGATCACAGCAGCCAAACAACAACAAATTAAGTTTGCCCTTTTGTTCATCGATCTTGATGGTTTTAAATTAGTTAACGACTCATTAGGACATGAAGGTGGAGACCTGTTGTTAACTGAGGTCAGTAAACTTTTTTCACAATGCTTACGCGGCAAAGATATATTAGCGCGATTTGCAGGTGATGAGTTTGTGCTAATACTACCAAACATTGAAAATAGTGAATATACCGAGAATATAGCCAAAAGATTACTCTCTGCACTATCAAACCCCATCGTCATACGTGAGCAACTAACCTACATTAGTGCCAGTATTGGTATTGCTATTTATCCAGATGATGGGGAACAATCAGAGCTCTTACTCAAAAGAGCAGATAGAGCAATGTACCTATCTAAACACAACGGGAAAAACCATTACTCTTTTTACGAGCAAGGATTAGATAACGCGATCAATCGTACGGCCATGATTCGTCAGTTGTTACATACCGCAATCCGTAAAAACGATTTTTATCTGGTCTATCAACCACAAATGAACAATCACACTGGTGAAATTTGTGGTGTCGAGGCATTAATTCGGTTGCCTGCAGAGGCATATCAAGGCATCACGCCCGATGAATTTATCCCCTTAGCGGAAGAAACCGGATTGATTGAGAAAATTGGGTTATGGGTTTTTGAAACAGCTTGTAGACAGCAACAACAATGGATAGCTGACGGGATTAACTTAACCTGTTCTATTAACGTATCTGCCAAGCAATTTAGAAATCCAAATTTGGCAGATGACTTCATTCAAATACTTGAACAAAAGCAAATAGATCCAAGCACGATCACGCTAGAAATCACCGAGAATGCAGTTTTTGATAACCAAGAAAAAGCACAAATCACCTTAAAAAAACTATCAGATTATGGTTTTAGCTTGGCCTTAGATGACTTTGGTACAGGATATTCTTCTTTGAGTTGCCTGCACGAAATTCCCCTGGATATTATCAAAATTGACCGCTCCTTCATTAACGATGAGATCAATAATGAAGAGAATGCGAATATTGTTCCTGCCATTATTATGATGTCTAAAGGGTTAAAACTAAAAGTCATAGCAGAAGGTGTGGAAACACAAACACAATGGGGTTTTCTTAAAAAACTAAATTGTGAAGAATTACAAGGTTATCTGTTTTCTAAACCTATCGAGGCAAAAGAGATCCCTGTTTTTTTGGCAAACTGGTGTAAAGATAAAAAGATTAACGCTTTCTCCAACGAATTTAATCGGCCAAAGTAATACCAATTACATTAAATAAGTTATCTAAATTTTACTCAGGAAACAATGACTTAGT
>JAOFNL010000069.1 GCA_028041985.1 Psychromonas sp.
GAGTTGGTTCTTTGCTTAAATCACGGTTATATAATTTAGGATGCTTGCTGCCTTGATTGATCAATTTTACATCGGAGAAACACAAACCTACTGCATCTACGCGTACGAGTAATTGATTATCAGCAGGCTCTGGTACAACAAATGATTCAGGTTGGTTGTTTTTTCCTATATTTTCTACGCCTGCTCCATACATATTCCAAGTGATAGTATTGCTTGGAATTGGGTTGCTGAGATCTGTATATTTTTTATATTGACTAGTCATGGTGCTACCTCATTTCAATAATAATTGAATTAAAATAATTTATAGTTGTTAAAGCAGGTCTTTATGGTTTTTATACATAGCCATAACTGCTTCTGAGCTACACATTTGTAGCGCTTTTTGTGCTTTTGTCTGTAATTTATCGAAAGATACACTGCGCAAAATATTTTTTACTGCAGGTACATTGGCAGGGCTAACGGAGAGTTCGTGTACACCTAGTCCGACCAATAGACAGGCAATGTTAGGATCTGCGGCCATATTTCCACATACTCCTACCCATTTACCATTTGCATCTGCCGCTTTCACTGTCATTTCAATTAAGCGCAATAAGCTTGGATGATAGCTGTCAGCTTCATGGCATAAGTTAGGATTTAATCGATCCATTGCTAAGGTATATTGTGTTAAATCGTTTGAACCCACAGAAAAGAAATCCACTTCTTTAGCAAAGTTATCTGCGAGTAGAGCTGCTGAAGGTACTTCGATCATAATACCTAAAGGTAGTTCTGGAGCATTTAGCTCTTTTCTGACGGTTTCTGCTAAATCACGAGCTCGACGCCATTCCGACATTTTGGCAATCATAGGGAACATAATGTGAATACCACATTTTCCTATTTCTTGATGTTGCCAAATAGCTGTACGGTAAATTGCTTCAAGTTGACGTTTAAACATAGCTTCATGTGCAAAAGAGAGTCGAACGCCGCGGACTCCTAAGAAAGGATTATCTTCATGTGCCATGTTCATCCAAGAAACCGGCTTATCTCCACCAATATCGGCAGTACGAACAACTAACTGTTTTCCTGCTAATTCGCCTGCAATAGACTTTAATGCTTCCATTTGTTCTTCAATGGTAGGTTCTTGTAGCGATGCTTCAAAAAGAAATTCAGTACGTAATAGACCAGCTCCTTCGCCCCCATTTTTTAACACACTCGATGCATCTTGTGGTTTTGCAATGTTACAAACCACTTCAATACGACGACCATCCAAGGTGATCGCTGGATCATGTTGAAGTAATGCTTCTTGCTGTTGCATCTCTTGCCATGTTTGTAGTGACTGCAATGCCTTTTCTTGTGTTGTTTGATCTGGCGTAATGACCAAGGTTGCAGCTTGTGGATCAACAACTACTTGTTGATTTTTTGAGATGCTAGATAATTTACCTTTACCTAGGCCAACAATCGCAGGGATACCCAATGCACGTGCAAGTATTGCCATATGACTATTTGGCCCGCCTAATTCAGTTGCTATTCCTTTAATTGGATAGTCTTCTAAACCCGCTGTTTGTGATGGCGTTAGATCGCTTGCTAGTAATATAAAATCAGTTTCTGGATAAGTGATTTTATTGTCGGACGGTTGAAGTATATTGATCACGCGATCTCGAATATCAATTAAATCTGCAATTCGAGCACGTAAACGTTCATCTTCGATGGCAGCAAGTGCTTCAATTTGTAATTCAATAGCTTGTTGCCAAGACCAAGCTGCACTATTACCTTGTTCGATGAGTAATTCTGCTTGTTTGTTGATCGCATCATCATTAATTAGTTGTTTTTGTGCTTTTAAAATCGCTGCTTCATTAGGCGCTTTTTCTAATAACTTTTGATACAACTCATCTGTCTGTATTGTTGCTTCTTTTTGTGCGTGTTGTAATGCACTTAATTCAACCGCTGGATTGCTCGCAGTTTGTTTTATTTCTCTGCTAATTGCTTTTAATAAATAACTATTTGCCATTGCAATGCCAGGAGAGGCTGCTAAGCCTTTTAATACCAACTCTCCTGTTGGATTTGTTATAGCAGGTAAGCCAGCTAATGGGTTGTAGGTCGCATTTTTATTATCGTCTTCATTATCTAACCCTGCATTTATTAGTTTAGCTAAACTATCTACAGCGGCTTGAGCTTGTTCTCCCTGTGCTGAAATAATAATAAGATCACCCTGTTTTGCTCCCATTGTTAACAATGCCGCCATCGATTTCGCATTTGCACTTTTATCATTATTACGTAAAGAAATGTCTGTATTTTCAAAGGTAGAAGCATGCTCTGCTAATAAGCTCGCTGGACGTGCATGTAACCCTGCTGCATCTATCACTGTTGCTTGAGCGCTGATATCAAAGTCTTTTTGTTCGCTTGCTTGTGGTGTGGTTTCTGCACCTAAAGCATGGATGATTTCATAAGCATCTGACGTATTGGCTAGACTTTCTGATAGGGCTTGATCCATCACTACTGCAGTCAGTTTTTGTAGTAAAGTCAGGTGATCATCATTTGCTGCTGCAATGCCGACAATTAATTTTGCCACATCACCTTGTTTATTCCATGTAATACCTACAGGAATTTGTACAATAATGACACCCGTTTTGATGACCAATGATTTAGCTTCATTTACACCGTGCGGAATAGCTATACCATTAATTAAGTAAGTGCTTACTTTTTCTTCTCGCTCTTTTAAGGCAGCAAGGTAATCCCCATTTACAAAACCTAACTTAGACATGTTTTCTGCGATAAAAGCGAGTACTTGTTCTTTGTTAGTAAAATTTTTCTGTAAGTGAATTTGGTCCAATTCAACACTAAGGATATTTGCTTCAGCTTTAACCTCTGCAATAGGCTGCGTTGGTTTATCTATTTGAGTTTCAACATCTGCCATTTGTTCTGCGGTGTTGAATAATTTTTTAAAAAAAGACATAGGATTCAACTTATATTGGTTAAAGAAAAATATTGAGTATTAAGAGAGTGTTTTAATACTCACTCTCTCCATACTTATTATTTGCATTTATGCTGTATTAATCGCTTTTTAAGAAAGACTCTTAACTAATTCATCATAAAAATTTGCATCCATAAAGTTGCCAATACTCATATGTTTAGCATTGGGTAATTTTATTTTTGCTCGTTCAGTCAGTTCTTGCTGCGTAATAACAATATCGGCTTCGACTAAGTCATTGATTGCAGCATTCGTGACTTTTATATCTAACCCTGCTTTGTCTATTTTTCCTCGTAATACGGTTGCACCCATTGCAGAGGAACCCATACCAGCATCACAGGCCACTACAATAAATTTAACTGCTTTATTGCTAGTAGTGGTAGATGTTGCTTGATTTTGTCCTTTTGCTTCTGCTTTTTTTGCTGCAATGCTTGCTGTTGCTGCTTCTAAATCAACATTTTCAGAAACGTCGCTGCGCATTATTAAAGCCGCTACGATGAATGAAGTGATAGTGGCCGCTGCAATAGAGCCTAGGGTTAATAAAATACCTGCGCCATTTGTAGACATAAGTACTAAAGCAAAAACAGAACCTGGTGATGGTGGACCTACTAATGCATTACCAGTCACCATATTAAATGCAACGCCTGCCATACCGCCGGCAATTGCCGCAATAATTAAACGAGGTTTCATGAGCACATATGGGAAGTAGATTTCATGGATACCACCAAAGAAATGGATGATTGATGCGCCATAGGCTGATTTTTGAGCCGCGCCTTTTCCCATGAACATGTAAGCGAGTAATATGCCTAAACCTGGGCCTGGGTTGGTTTCAATAAGGTAATAGATTGATGAACCAATTTGCGCTGATTGCTCTGCACCTAATGGTGTGAATACTCCATGGTTAATCGCATTGTTAAGGAATAGAATTTTTGCTGGCTCAACAATGATTGAAACAAGCGGTAGTAATGATTGTTCAACAATCCAACCAACCCCATCACCTAATGCAACGGTCACAACAGAGATAACTGGACCGACTACAATATAAGCAAGTAATGCTGTAATCATAGCGATAATGCCTAATGAAAAATTATTAACTAGCATTTCAAAGCCAGGTTTAATTTTCTCATGCACTAAAACATCAAATTTAGAAATGGCATAACCGCCTAATGGTCCGGCTATCATCGCTCCCATAAACATAGGTATATCGGTACCGACAATGACACCCATGGTGGTGACAGCACCCGCAACTGCACCGCGTTCACCGCCGACCATTTTACCGCCGGTATAACCGATCAATAATGGTAGAAGGTATAAAATCATCGGTCCAACGAGTTTTGCCATACTTTCATTTGGCCACCAACCAGTGGGGATAAATAATGCGGTAATTAACCCCCATGCGATAAATGCTCCAATATTGGGCATGACCATTCCACTTAAAAAGCGTCCTAATGATTGAACGCCAACCTTTAAATTATTTGTAGGCATATCCTTGCTCCTATTCTTCTATCGTTGAATTTAAATTTGATTTAAAGGCTGCTTGCAAACTATCCAGTATTTTTTCTTGTTCGTTTGTGGTGAGCCATAAATCGATGGTTTTTGTATCCCCCATTAACTGAGCGATGGATGAAAAAATATATGATTGAGATTGTCTTAGTTTTTGTAAATTAGCTTGTGTTGGAACACAGAGAAGAAAAATAATACGCACATTTTGATCGTTATCGTTCCAAGTAAAATCTTGGTTATCAATACGAACAAAACATAGTGTTGGCTCTGATATATAATTAGTAATGACATGAGGAATAGCGATTTGCTGACCTGCAAACGTACTCACTGTTTCTTCTCGTTTCATTATGTCTTTATAAAGAGCACTTGGATCTTGGCTTTTTCTCAGTAGAAATAGATGCCCACAAATATTATGTAAAGCATCTATTTTGCTATTGAATTGTAAGTCCAACATAACTGTGTCAATTGTGATTAGATTTCCACTCATCTTTTTTACCTCTGTTACGATTAACTGAGTATATGAATGATTTGTTTTTAGTCAAAAATGCAGATTGCGTTTGAAGTCATATGGTGAAATTTTATGAAAAAGCAGTGATTCACCTCAAAAACTTTTCATTTATGAACAAATGTAATCAAATGTCGTCAATAAATGTGTGAAATTGAACCACTCCTAAAAAAACTAATCAATTATAATCAAATGGACTTGGATATATGATGGGATTCTAAAATGACAGCAAAAGCTCGCCACCATAAAATATTGACTTTTTTACAGGAACATTCATTTGCTAGCGTCCAAGAGTTAACTGAAATAGCAGGATGCTCTGCAGCGACAGTCAGACGTGACATTATTGATTTAGATGCTGAGGGGAAGTTAAAAAAAATTCGAAACGGTGCTGAGAAAATACTTTCCCCATTGGTTGATAAGTCACCTGGAATGATTGGCTTTTACCCTAATATCTCAGATTATCGTGATTATGAAGAAGCTGATTTAATCGCCAAAAAGGCTGTTGAATTATGCAAAGCGAGAGATAATATCTTTGTCGGTGAAGGAGCGATCCCATTTTTAATGGGCAAATACATTATTGATAGCAATATTTATGTATTTTCAAATTACTTGCCTTTATTAACTTATTTGATTACTCAAAATTATCCTCATCTAGTGGTACTGGGAGGGCAGTATAGTAAAAGTCAAAATATGTTAGTTTCACCTGAAACACATATCTCATATCAAGGGCGTTTTTTGATTGTTGGCGGCGATGGTTTAACTGAAGCTGGTTTGACTAAATCAGCGGTGTTGACCTTCGTGGAAGAAAAGAAAATGCTTAAGTATGCTGATAAAGTGATGGTGTTATTAGAGTCTGATAAGCTTGGTTTTTTTGGAGGCGTGTCATTATTTTCGTTGGACCAAATTGATATTGTTATTACGGGTCAGCGGGCAGATCCTGAGATGATAAAGTTATTAATTAATAATAACATTCAAGTTTTTTTAGTCTGAACTGTTATTGATAGCAATCTGTTTTTGTAAGCGTTGGTTAGAAACAAAAAAACCGAATCATTAACTGATTCGGTTTTTTATTAGTTGGAGCTTGAGATATTAAAGGTTTTGTAGAATTGCATCTACTGACGCTTTTGCATCACCTAATAACATATCTGAGTTTTCTTTAAAGAATAATGGATTTTGTACACCAGCATAACCAGCACCCATTGAACGTTTAAAGACAATTACTTTCTCTGCTTCCCAAACACTTAATACAGGCATACCTGAAATCGGTGTACCTGGTTCATTAGCTGCTGGGTTAACCGTATCGTTTGCACCAATAACTAATACCACATCTGTTTCAGGGAAATCATCATTGATTTCGTCCATCTCTAATACGATATCGTAAGGCACTTTCGCTTCAGCTAAAAGTACGTTCATATGGCCTGGTAAACGTCCTGCAACAGGGTGGATACCAAAACGCACATTTTTACCTTTAGCACGTAAACGTTTTGTAATCTCTGCCACTGGGTATTGAGCTTGTGCAACGGCCATGCCGTATCCCGGTACGATCACGATATTTTTGGCTGCTTTTAATGATTCTGCAACTTCTTGAGCACTTGTTTCAGTGTGCTCTCCGTACTCTTGGTCACCAGCAGAAGCTGAATCATCATTACCAAAACCACCTAGAATAACACTCACAAATGAGCGATTCATTGCTTTACACATAATGTAAGACAGGATTGCACCACTCGAACCTACTAATGCACCAGTGATGATGAGTAAGTCATTTGAAAGCATGAAACCTGTTGCAGCCGCAGCCCAACCTGAGTATGAGTTAAGCATTGATACAACAACTGGCATATCTGCACCACCGATTGATGCAACTAAATGCCAACCAAATGCTAATGCAATCACTGTCATAATGATTAATGCACTTAGACCTAAATCACCACTTACAAAGGCTACTAATAGGAAAGCTGATGATGTAACAGCGGCGATGTTGATCCAGTTTTTACCTGGTAAAGATAGAGCAGAACTATTGATTTTTCCGCTTAGTTTACCAAATGCAACAATAGAACCAGTAAAGGTGACCGCACCAATGAAGATACCTAGGAACACTTCAACATCATGGATAGTTTTTGCTGTGCCGATTAAAATTCCATGATCTAAATAAGAGTTAAAGCCGATAAAGGCAGCCGCTAAACCTACAAAGCTGTGTAGGATAGCGATAAGTTCAGGCATTGACGTCATTTCAACTTTTAATGCTAAACGAACACCAACACCAGCACCAACAGCCATTGCGATAGTGATGTAACCTAAGCCTGATACCTGTGAGCTTGCAATCGTTGCTACGATCGCAATGATCATACCTATAATGCCGAATAAGTTTCCTTTTCGTGCGCTTTCTTGGCTACTTAAACCATTAAGGCTGGCAATAAATAGGATTGCTGCAATGATATAAGCAGCAGTAATTAATCCTTGAGACATGTTTATTTATCCTTCTGGAACATTTTCAACATACGGTGTGTAACAGTAAAGCCGCCCACGATGTTGATGGTTGCAATGAGTATTGCAATCGTTGATAGAGCAGTAACAACAGCACTGTCACTACCTACTTGTAAAAGTGCACCGATAATAATGATGCCACTAATTGCGTTCGTTACACTCATCAATGGTGTATGTAGGGAATGTGCTACATTCCAAACAACACCGTAACCAACAATACATGCCAGCATGAATACAGTGAAGTGAGCAAGGAAATCAGATGGAGCAACACTTGCTAACCAACCAAATAAGCCTGCAGCAACCACTGCCGAAACAGGTTTGATCCATTTGTTTGGTGCTTTTTCTTCAACAACTTCAGCGACTTTTTCTTCTGTCTTAGCTGTTGGTGCTGCACTCACGCTGATTGCTGGTGGTGGCCAAGAAATTTCACCTTCTTTAACAACCGTTGCACCACGAATAACTTCATCTTCAAAGTCGATATTAATTTGGCCATCTTTGTTTTTGCAAAGTAGTTTCATTAAGTTAACTAAGTTTGTTGCATAAAGTTGGCTTGATTGCGTTGGTAACCGACTTGGTAAATCAGTATAACCAATGATTTTAACGCCATTTTCAGTTTCAAAGATTTCATCTTTCACTGTTAATGCAGCGTTACCGCCAGCAGCTGCTGCTAAATCAACAATCACACTACCCGCTTTCATTGAGGCAATCATTGCTTCTGAAATGATTTTTGGTGCAGGTTTGCCAGGAATAAGTGCAGTAGTGATAATAATATCAACATCTTTCGCTTGCTCAGCCATCATTTCAGCTTGAGCTTGTTGGTAACCTTCACTCATGGTTTTTGCATAACCAGTTGTACTAACTTCAGTTTCTTCTTCGGTGTAATTTACCTCAAGAAACTCAGCACCCATACTTTCAATTTGTTCTTTTACTTCAGGGCGAGTATCAAAAGCACGTACGATTGCACCTAAACTACCCGCTGCACCTAATGCAGCAAGACCGGCAACACCAGCACCAACAATTAATACTTTAGCTGGTGGCACTTTACCTGCAGCTGTAATTTGACCTGTAAAGAAGCGGCCAAATTGGTTAGCCGCTTCAATAACTGCACGGTAACCTGCGATATTAGCCATTGAACTTAATGCATCTAACGCTTGAGCACGAGAAGTTCGAGGAACACTGTCCATTGCAATAACGCTAATCTTTTTAGCTTCAAGCTGTTTTAACAGTTCTGGATTTTGAGCCGGCCAGATAAAGCTAACTAAGGTCGCACCTTCTTTGATTAATTCAATTTCAGCTTGGGTTGGCGCATTGACTTTAAAAATGATGTCTGATTGAAAAACCGTTGCTGCATCTTCGCTAATTTCTGCGCCCGCATCTTGGTAAGTTACATCAGAAAAGCTTGCTGCTGTTCCCGCATTTTTTTCTACAAGAAAAGTAAAACCTTGTTTAATGAGTAGCTCAACCGTATTCGGTGTTGCGGATACTCGGTTTTCTTTATCTTGGATCTCTCTAGGTATACCTATCTGCATAGTAGTTCCATGATCGCTTATTGTTATGATGAAAGAGTGAAAGTTTAGTTTACGTTTAATTTGAGAGGGTAAGTAGATCTAGATCACTTTCATCTCTTATTTTGTGTTTATTACACAATACAAAGACAAGTTAAGTTGTTTTTGTAAAACGTCATAAATGTTGTTTTATTACAACAAAATTTAGGAAGTAAATATTAGTGAAAAAATGTGACTTAGGCTACCGTTTTCATGTCGATTCACACTTTTTTATACAACATTAAGGTACTTAATATAACGATCTATAATAAGCATCTGTTGTTTGTTGTTTTATTGTTAATGAAATGCGCGGGTTGTGCTTTATTTGTTAAATTCAAATAAAGGGTGGTATACATTCAAATGTGACTCGTTGTTCAGAAGATGGATGAGTCAAAGTGATACTCGCTGCGTGTAAAGCTAATCTATCTGGCGAAATATTCTTACCAAACTCTGTTGCATAAAATTCATCACCGACAATCGGATGCCCAAGATGTTGCATATGCACACGTAACTGATGGGTTCTTCCTGTGAGCGGAGTGAGTTTAACAAGTGTTGTCTGTTTTTCTCTTTTTATTATTTCCCATTTTGTTTGAGAGCTTTTACCTAGTTCAAAATCGACAATTTGTCTGGGTCTATTTTCCCAATCACATCGTAGAGGAAGATCAATTAACCCTGACTCTTGTTCAATAATACCTTCTACTCGAGCGAAATAAGTTTTATCAATCACTTTTTGTTGGAATTGACGTCCCATATGGCTTTGTGCTGATTTTTGCAATGCTAAAATGATGATGCCTGATGTGGCCATGTCTAAACGGTGGACTACACTGGCATTTGGCCACACCCGCATAACCCGTAGTGCTAAACTATCTTTATGCCATGGATCCCGACCGGGGACACTTAATAACCCTGATGGTTTATTAAGTACAACGATATCTTGATCATGATAAATAATATCAAGGTAACGTTGAGTTGGAGGGTTATATACAAAATTAGGCATCAGTAACTCTAGTATTTAATCATTAACAGGAAGCATGTATACGCTATCAAGTTGTTACGCTTGATAGCG
>JAOFNL010000007.1 GCA_028041985.1 Psychromonas sp.
TAAGGTGCTTGCTAAATCACCTGGAATCAAAATTAATTATTTAACTACATTACCTGTCCAATCATTCGATTCTCAGCCAACTGGCGATAATAAAGAAAAAAGTGTGTTGTTTTATAAACATAGTTTAGAGGTTCAATTAACGGGTGATTATAATGCGGTGTATCAGTATTTGCGTAATTTAGAAATGTTACAGGATAAGTTTTATTGGGCTTCTTTAAAATATGAAGTAGCAGATTACCCTTTAGCTAATATTACTCTGCAAATTTATACATTAAGTGATCAACAGGACTTAGTCAGTGGTTAAATATATTATTTCTATTCTATTATTTAGTATTTCAAATTTAGCGTGTGCTGATGAATCGTCATCGAATTCAAATAACATGGGTGATGTTCGAACAGTCGTCTTAAATGATCCAACTGAACCACTCGGGTATCAATCTAAAGTTGTGAGTAAAAAAGCATACCGTCCAAGCTTACCTGTTCTCCAAAGTGTTGTTTTAGAAAGTAACAAACGTAGTGCGATAATGAACAATAAACTTTACGAAGTTGGTCAGAAAGTGGATGGCTATAAAATAAGTCGAATCGAAAAAGAAATGGTATATCTTGTTTATCAATCTAAAACTTACACCGTTAGCCTTTATTCAAACTCTGAACGATTTACGCAATAAATAGGCTTGGAAATGTTAATGGAATTAAAATACATGAATAAAATTACGCTTTTAGTTGGCTGTTTATTGTTAATAACAGGCTGTCAAATCACTAAAAAAAATACAGCAGATGACCAAAAAGAAGTACTTCAGGCTGCAGTGGTTGATGATGCCGCGATTCAAGCTGAACTTGATGTGGATCAGTTAATTATTCCTGCTGATATTGAAGCGGAATTGTATGCCGATTTAGAAATGGAAGCTGATATTGTTAATCAGGAAGAAAAGCGTATTAATATTTCTGCTCGCGATGTTGATGCGCGCGTGTTTTTTGCCTCGTTGATCAGTGACTCAACTTATAGTGTCGCTATTCATCCAGATGTATCTGGAACAATTACCTTATCATTGCAAGAAGTGACGCTTCCTGAAGCATTGGTGGTTATTGAAGACATGTATGGCTATGAAATTAAGTTAAAAGGGCCTGTTTATTATATTTACCCTGCGGGTATGCGAGTTGCAAGTTTCACTTTAGATTATCTCTTTATGAACCGTGCAGGTGGTTCGCGTACTAGTGTCTTATCAGGACATTTGAGCAATCAAGATTCAACGGATGATGATAGCAATGATAATAGTAGTTCATCAGGTTCTTCATCTCAGTTATCTATGAACTCCAGTGATGGCTCTAGTCAAGAATTTACAGGTGAATTTAGTAATAACAGTTTGGATGACGGTACTGAAATTACTACGATCACTAGCACTAATTACTGGGCGTATTTAGAAGCAAAAATAAGAACGTTATTACAGAAGTATGGCAACCGCGATATAATCGTAAGTCCAATGTCTGGAGTGGTGACTGTACGTGCTTTTCCTAATGAAATTAGAGAAGTACGTGACTTCTTAGATAAAGAAACTGACCATTTAAATCGACAAGTTATCTTAGAAACACAGATCATTGAAGTAACATTAAACGATGAATATCAGCAAGGTGTGAGTTGGAGTAATATTCCTCAAAACATCACTGGTTCAGCATCAAATGTTATATTTAATACCACCCATCAATTAGCTAATAGTGTCATTCAAAACACCATTGGTGGAGGAGGTTCTGCTGCTTTTTCGAATGGTAACTTCTCTGCAGTGCTTTCCTTATTGGAAACACAAGGTGATGTTAATGTGTTATCCAAACCACGTATTACAGCGATGAATAATCAAAAAGCGGTAATAAAAGTGGGCAGCGATGAATATTTTGTTACTGACATTTCAACCACTACTCTGAGTAGTTCTGATGGTGTTGACGGGATCTCTCCAAGTATAGAATTAACTCCTTTCTTTTCTGGTATATCCTTAGATGTGACTCCTAAAATCAGTGATGATGAAACTGTATTATTACATGTTCACCCGGCTATTATCGATATTGAGGAGCAATATAAAACGATCAGTTTCGGTTCAGATTCAATCAGTGACGTTACAATTCCCGTTGCATATAGCGATGTTCGAGAATCAGATACTATAGTGAAAGCGCAAACCGGTGATGTGATTGTAATTGGTGGACTGATGAAAACTGTACATGAAGATGTCGTTTCTAAAGTCCCATTTTTAGGAGACATTCCTTGGTTAGGAGAGTTATTTACCAATCGTCAAAAAGTACAGTCTAAAACTGAGTTGGTGATTTTAGTGAAACCTGAAATAGTGAAAAAGAATACTTGGAAACAAGAAATTAAAAAATCATCTGAATTGATTGAAAAGTGGTACCCATCTGAATGATCTATTTAACACACTTTGGTTTAGGTAAAGCACCATTTTCATTGACAGCTGATCCTGAATTTTTTATCGACTTTATTCCACATAAAGAAGCGTTAGAAGTGATTACGACAGCGTTATCATTGGGTGAAGCTATTCTCAAAATAACGGGCGAAGTCGGAACAGGAAAAACGTTACTTTGCAATAAGTTACAGTCGGAGTTATCCGATCAATATTTGCTTTGTACCATCGATAATCCCTATTTAAGTGCAGAGGAGTTACGTTCTACTCTTGCATTATTTTTAGGGATTAACAAAAGCGAGCTTGGTGATCAGTTTCTGCTGACTAATATGATTAAAGAGCGATTATTGGTGCTCTTCGAAGAAGGCAAAAAAGTGCTTGTTCTCGTTGACGAAGCGCAAGCATTGCCGGATAGCGCATTAGAGGCGTTGAGATTGTTTTCCAATTTAGAAGCCGGAGAAAATAAATTATTACAAGTTGTATTATTCGGACAGCCTGAGTTAGATGTGCGACTAAGTGAAAGCCAATTGCGCCAGTTACGTCAACGTATCACCTTCTCATATGAACTACGAGCGTTGTCTGAATCTGAAATCGGTCATTATATTCAAAAACGTTTAGCTCAGGCTGGTTATCGTGGTGCAACATTATTTAATCATGCAGCTTGTAAAAAAATTAGCCAAGCCAGTCGAGGAATTCCGCGTTTAATTAATGTGTTATGCCATAAAGCATTAATGATTAGTTATGGGCGCCAAGATTACACTATCACGCCAAAGTTAATTAAAGAGGCGGTTGATGATACTGAAGACGCATATCCAATACCTAATTTGAATATGTGGTGGGGTGTTTTATTCCTGTTTATTTTAGTTAATGCATTATTGATAATATGGTGGAAAGGATAGTTATGAGTATTATCAATAATATGCATAAAGATTTAGGTGAGTCAGGTCATGTCCAACCAGTATTGTCTGGACTACCCAATAAAAATGCTAAACAAAAAGCACTCCTGATCAGTGCTATCGTATTTCTCATGGTCTGTGCCATCATATTAGTAAGCATTATCTTTAGTGATAGTAAAAATGATAAAGAGATGGAAATTGTTAGAGATTCTATTAATAAACATTTAATGCCTGAGACAGATACCTCCTTTGATGTTGCTGAAATTAAAGTTGTTCCGCCTAAACAAACATATCAAGTATTAGCTATGGAAGAAAAATTGACAGAATCTATTTCGCTTGATAATTCCTTAGCTAGTGAGTCACTGCCTGAACTTATTGATACACCAAAAAAAGCAGTCATTAAAAAAGAGACGCCAAAAGTAGCCGTAAAAACGATTGTGAATTCAACATCTAAGTCGATTGAAACGGTGCAATCTTTTCCAATACCATCGGAAGAATCAATCATTGAGAATGAAGTTGAATATTCAACCTCTGAGAGCGTAAAAAAACAAAATGCAGCTAGTAATGAATTAAAATCAGGCCACCTTAATATTGAAACTGCTCAATTAACTAATGAGCAAGTGGCTAATATTTATTTAAAAGAAGCGAGCAAAGCGGAAGGGAAAGGCGATAATGATTTAGCCGCTGAAAAGTGGGAGAAAGCATTAAATGTTAAGCCTGATTTAAATGAAATTCGAAAATCATTAGCAATGTATTATTACAGCCAGGACGATGTAGATAAAACGATTTCATTATTAAAAAAAGGTGTTTTGTTATCACCAGATTATCCTGACTTTAGCTTGATGCTATCACGTATCGCGTTAAAAGCTGATGACCCACAAAAAGCTTATTTATATCTTGAACAAAATCCTCCTCAAGTCGAAGGCAATCTAGATTATTATGTTAGTTACGCTATTTTGGCGCAAAAATTTCAACAGTATGAGCGTTCGGAAATTTTGTATACAAGTTTATTAACACAGCGACCAAATAATGGGCGTTGGCTGATGTCGTTAGCGATTGCACAAGACAAGCAAGAAAAAACTTCTGCCGCGATTGTTTCTTATGAAAAAGCATTAAAACAAACAGATTTATCAAGTAAAGCCAAAGAGTACATTAATAAACGTCTCGCTTTTTTAAGCAAGGAGTAAGTAATGCAGCCAAAGTTAAAGAAACGATTAGGTGATTTATTAGTTGAAGAAGGGTTGCTTACAGAAGTACAACTTCTGAATGCGTTAAAAGAGCAGCGTTCACTCGGCTTAAAATTAGGGACGACTTTAATACATCTTGGCTACTTGAGTGAGGATCAAATTCTTACCTTTCTTTCTCGCCAACTTAATATTCCAATTGTCGATTTAGTAAAAGTTAAAATTGATCCTAATGCCATTCAACTTCTCCCTGAAGTACACGCGCGTAGGTTGCGTGCATTAGCAATAGCTGATGATGGTGAAAAAGTTACTTTGGTCGTTTCTGACCCTGCTGATTTACAAAGCTTAGATGTGCTGGCCGAGTTACTTAAAGGGCGCAATTTTGAGCTGAAAATTGCAAAAGAAGATCAGTTAATCGAATCCTTTGACAGGGTCTATAGACGGACTCAAGAAATTGCTTCATTTGCGGTTAAATTAAGTGCTGAGCATGGTGAAAGTAGTGGGTTTGATGCAAGCAGTGTTGACTTAGGGGGCGAGGGTTCCGATGCAACGGTAATGAAATTGTTGCACTCATTGTTTGAAGATGCTGTTCAAGTTGGGGCCTCTGATATTCATATTGAACCTGATGAGAAAGTATTACGGATACGCCAGCGTGTTGATGGAGTGTTACAAGAAACGCTTATTCCAGAAAGTGGAATTGCAAGCGCATTAGTTTTGCGTATTAAATTAATGGCTCAACTTAATATTTCTGAAAAGCGATTGCCTCAGGATGGACGATTTAATTTAAAAGTAAAAGGGCGAAGTGTTGATATTCGTGTCTCTACAATGCCTATTCAAGCAGGCGAATCCGTTGTAATGCGTTTATTGGACCAATCTGCTGGTATTTTATCATTTGAGCAAATAGGCATCCCTAAGCACTTACAAGAGAGGATCACACTACAGTTAAAGCGACCTAATGGTTTGATCTTAGTAACAGGGCCAACGGGAAGTGGTAAAACTACCACGCTTTATTCTGCATTAAATATGCTCAATGAACCGGGTAATAAAATTATTACCGTTGAAGATCCTGTTGAATACCGTTTATCTCGAGTCAATCAAGTTCAAGTAAATAGCAAAATTGGTTTAGAGTTTTCAACTGTATTAAGAACAGCATTACGGCAAGATCCTGATATTCTATTAGTCGGTGAAATGCGTGATAAAGAGACAATGGAAATTGGTCTTCGTGGCGCATTAACTGGGCATTTAGTGCTGTCCACGTTACACACTAATGATGCAATCAGCAGTACCTTACGTTTGCTAGATATGGGAGCTCCCGGGTATCTTGTTGCTAGTGCATTACGGGCAGTGGTTGCTCAACGTTTAATTCGTCGATTATGTAATGATTGCAAAACAGATGGCGCTCCCACTATTGGGCAACAAATATTACTTGATCAAATTACTACGGAAGAAACTTCAAAGCTAACATTTCATTCTGCACAAGGGTGTCAACGATGCCAACATACAGGCTACAAAGGGCGTATAGGTGTATTTGAGTTATTAGAGTTAGACGAAGCAATGGTGTCTGCATTGCGTCTTGATGATACAGAAGGCTTTAGTATCGCAGCTAAAAAATCAAAGTTATTTCAACCATTAGCTCTCTCTGCTTTAGATTATGCCCAACAAGGAATTACTTCACTGGAAGAAGTATTCAAGTTAGTTGATCGCTTTGAAATTAGTGATAAAAAATATGATATACCAGTGGCTGATGTCGTTTCATCTAGTACTACAGATAAAAAAGATCCTTATTCATTGGATTTTGAATAATTATGCCAATTTACAAATATAGCGGACGCGATAAAAACGGCACAACGGTTAAAGGTGAAGTAGAAGCGACTACAAAGGATGGTGCACTAGAGCTTATTATGGTTCAAGGCATTATGCCTAATGATATTACTGAAAAAGTTGTTTCTGATGGCGGGATGGATATCTCTGCTATTTTTGCCTCACACGTAAAACCTGCTGATTTGATTATATTCACCCGTCAAATATATTCACTTACCAAGGCGGGTATCCCGATTCTTAGAGCCCTAAATGGTTTAGCTGAATCTACACATTCAAAATTATTGTCGGAAGCCTTGTTCGATATATTAGAGAATATGAAGAATGGTTATTCACTATCTGTTGCGATGGGGTTACATCCAAGAGTTTTTTCTCAGTTATATGTTTCTTTGGTTCAAGTTGGTGAAAATACAGGTCAATTAGACCGTATATTCTTACAACTAGCTGAATACGTAGAGCAAGAAGTAGAAACCAAAAAACGCATTAAAAGTGCGATGCGCTATCCAAGCTTTGTTTTAATTGCTTTGGCAATAGCGATGGTTATTCTGAATATTTATGTTATTCCTACTTTTGCTAATATGTTTGCAAAATTTCACGCTGAGTTACCTTGGAGCACTAAAATATTATTGAATACCTCTGCTTTCTTTCTTAATTATTGGGCTTTTATGCTGGCATTCTTAATCGCTGTGATTATCGGCATTAAGCTTTGGTTAAACACCAAAAAAGGCAGTTATTTGTGGGATAAATGGAAATTAAGTATTCCTGTTATTGGTTCGGTGATTGAAAGATCTTTGCTCGCTCGTTTTTCTCGTAGTTTTGCTATGATGCTAGGGGCTGGTATCCCCTTAAATAATGCACTCTATTTAATTGCTTATGCCGTTGATAATGACTATTTGAAAGAAAAAATGCTAGTGATGCGAACAGAAATTGAATCAGGCGATACACTATTAAAAACGGCATCAAACGCTGGATTATTTACGCCTTTAGTCTTACAAATGATTGCCGTTGGTGAAGAAACTGGTCAAGTAGATGAATTATTAAATGAGTCTGCAGACTTTTATGAACGAGAAGTTGATTATGATTTAAAAAATATGACTGCAAAAATAGAACCTATTCTAATCACAATAGTTGCTGGAATGGTGTTAATTCTTGCCTTAGGTATTTTTACGCCAATGTGGGGAATGATGGGGGCAATGAAAGGGGGTTAGAAATAGAGTTTTTTGAGTATTTGTTACAGCTCTCCTAAGAGAGCTGTAACATTAATAAAATAGATTTTATAAAACCTTATTTAACTTCTTCGCCTTTTGCTTGTAAATCAGCATGGTATGAAGAACGAACTAATGGGCCACAAGCTGCATGTTCGAACCCAACCGATTTAGCCATTTCACCTAGAGCATCAAATTCTGCTGGTGGTACGTAACGCTCTACTGCAAGGTGATCTAAGCTAGGTTGTAAATATTGACCTAATGTCAGCATGGTGACGCCATGATCTGCTAAGTCTTGAATAACTTCTTTGATTTGTTCATTGGTTTCACCTAAGCCCATCATGACACCAGATTTAGTTGGCACGCTTGGATGTTGCTCTTTGAATTTTTGTAATAATTGTAGAGACCATTTGTAATCAGCACCTGGACGTACTTGTTTATATAAGTGCGGCGCAGTTTCTAAGTTATGGTTAAATACATCAGGTACGTCTTTTTCAAAACACGCTAAGGCTTTATCCATACGGCCTTTAAAATCTGGTACTAAAATTTCAATTTTAATCGCTGGATTTAATAGGCGGATTTCACGAATACAATCAGCAAAGTGTTGTGCTCCACCATCACGTAAATCATCACGATCTACCGATGTGATCACCACATATTTCAGTTTCATATCTTTAATTGTTTCAGCTAACTTTTTAGGCTCATCTTTATCCACGGCTAATGGTTTGCCATGACCTACATCGCAGAAAGGGCAACGACGTGTACAGATATCACCTAAAATCATAAATGTCGCTGTCCCGTGATTAAAACATTCATTTAAGTTAGGGCACGAAGCTTCTTCACACACTGAGTGAAGTTTGTTCTTGCGTAATGCATCTTTAATTTCAGTAACACGAGTATTATCTGCAGCGAGTTTTATTTTCATCCACGATGGTTTTTTTAAGATCGTATTTTTATCCGATGGGATAACTTTAATTGGAATATGAGACATTTTATCTGCATCACGTAATTTATTACCGGCAGTTAATTGACTTGGTTTATTACTCATTAATAAAACTCTCTATCTGTGTGTATTGTAAATTTTGATTTAATTTTTCAATTAATAAAGGCGCTAATTCTGCGACAGAAGATGATATTCCTAGATCGCGGCACTGGGTCATTTCTAAACCTGCATAACCACATGGGTTAATTTGTAAAAAAGGGGTAAGATCCATATCAACATTTAAAGCTAAGCCGTGAAATGAACAACCTCTTCGAATTTTTAATCCTAATGAAGCAATTTTTTTTCCATCTACATAAACACCAGGTGCATCAGGTTTGGCTGCTGCTTTTACACCGAATGATGATAATAAATCGATAATACCTTGCTCAATGATCGTCACCAAACTGCGTACATTAAATGCTTTTCGTCGAATGTTAATCATTAAGTATGCGATTAACTGTCCGGGAGCATGATGTGTTATTTGCCCGCCTCGATCACTTTTCACAACCGGTATATCTGAACTAGTTAGTAGATGTTCTGCTTTGCCTGCTAAACCTTGAGTAAATACCGGTGTATGTTCCACTATCCAAATTTCATCAACAGTTAGTTCATCGCGTTGCTCTGTAAAGTCACTCATCGCTTGCCAAGTCTCTTGATAGGGTTGTGTACCTAAATAGCGGATGATTACTTTGTCTTGGATAGGAGTCATAGTCATAGCTTATAAAATATAACGGACAAGATCGAGTTTATTAAGTGTTGTATAAATCTCTTCAATTTGTTCCTTGCTATTTACAATGACAGGAATCGCTAATGCATGGTAAGTACCTTTTGAACTCGGTTTAATTGTTGGAGCATAATCACCTGGTGCTATTTTCTGAATTGCAGAGACTACATCTGTGATGAGTTGTGGATCTGCGACGCCCATTACTTTAAATGACAAACTACATGGAAACTCTAATAGTTCATCGAAATGAGTGTTTAATGCCATCTTTTATACTCCTGGATAAAATAAAAGCGAAAACTAAAAAGTGAGGCTTCGCCTCACTCCGGAATGGGTACTAATACTAATAATCAAACATTAGCATCTATATGGGGATGTTTTTAGCCAAACCAACCAATAAATAATAATTTAATGTAATCAATAATACGGCTAAATATACCGCCTTCTTCAACAGATTCTAAGGCAATCAAGTCGTAGGTTTTAATTGGTTCATCGTTAAATGTGTAGTTAACTTCTCCTACTTTATCACCTTTTTGGATCGGTGCACGTAACTCACTATTTATCACAAAATCTGCTTTTAAGTGTTGTGATTGATTACGAGGCAACGTTAATGTCGTATCGTTAGCAACGCCTAAACGGATTGTTGGTTGTTTACCCATCCAAATACGTTCACTTGCAAGTTGATCTCCTGCTTTATAAGGAGTGATCGTTTCAAAGAAACGAAATCCCCAATTAAGTAGTTTTTTACTTTCTACTTTACGAGCTTCATCTGAACGAGCGCCCATAACAACACTAATTAAACGCATGCCATCTTTAGTTGCAGATGAAACTAAACTATAACCTGCTGCACTGGTATGTCCTGTTTTTATTCCATCGACATTTAAACTTTTATCCCATAACAAACCATTTCGGTTATATTGTACGATACCGTTAAATTTGAAAGATTTTTCACTATAAATTCGATATTCCTCTGGGACGTTTTTGATCAGCGCTTTAGCTAAAATCGCCATATCATGTGCAGTTGTATAATGATCTTCTGAATGTAAGCCATGACTATTTACAAAATGTGTATTCTTCATGCCCAGTTGTAATGCCCATGAATTCATTAAATCAGCAAACGCACCTTCACTACCTGCTATATGCTCAGCCATTGCGACACAGGCATCATTACCCGATTGAATAATGATACCTCTGTTTAAATCTGCCACAGTGACTTCTTTACCTACCTCGATAAACATTTTTGAAGAGTCTGGGAAATTTTTTGACCATGCTTTCTCTGAAATAGTGACTTTATCATCAAGGTTTAAATTTCCTGATTTTAGCTCTTGCCCGATGATATAGCTGGTCATCATCTTAGTGAGTGAGGCTGGAGCAAGTGATTCTTCACTATTATTTTCAGAAAGCACTTCACCGGAATCGAAATCTATTAATAAATAACCCTTTGCTGCAATGGATGGTGCTTTAGGAATAATCATCGGCGCTGCTAAAACATTAATACTAAAGAAGAAAGTGATAAGCAGTAGGCTTATTTTTTTCATGTTGCATACCTTTAAGGTTGAATAAGTCGAAAAATTGTTACGCACTATAGCAGATGCTGCTTTGTTTGCTAAGGGGGTAGAGGGGATTTGTTGGCGAATTAAGACGCCTTGGTTATCTGTTTTTAAAAGTGTACAAGCCTTTTTAGCTATCATCATTCAAAGTCTTTTATTTGTGATACATTATCTATAGGCATATAAATTTCAATGAAGTTCAATATCCGCTATCGTTCAAGCTAACGAGCCAGAGAGCAAGTGGTTAAGCAACCCTATTATTACCAATCACGTTAATTAACTGATCTATTTTACTTGTTAAAATAACATATTTATTAGCTGTAAGTTTCATAAAGGGAATAACCATTTACCTTAACTTACGCCTTAAACTAAGCCATTTTTCCTACGTAAAATTTAGATTACTTATTTAATATAATTGGTATTAATTGTTAGAAAGTGTCGGTTTTACCCGTTAGCTCTTCCTCTTTATGCCTAGCATCTCTTCACTTCACCGCTTGCTGAATTTTGCACCTGAATAGTAACGGGGATATATAAAATATTTAAATGTAACATTTTAGTGCGTGTTAAATATTGTTGGCGCACCAAAATGGTGCCTAATGATTGTCTGGCATGATGTTTTTTTTCGTAACTTATTGAATGTTATCGTTTATATTTTTTGGCACGTTAGTTGTAAATAGAATGCTATTAGTAAACATTAATTACACTTTGAAGGAATAAACAAATGAAAATGTTAACCGCTATTATCAAACCATTTAAATTAGATGAAGTACGTGAAGCTGTTATGGGCATCGGCATTGCAGGTGTAACTGTTTCAGAAGTTAAAGGTTTCGGTCGTCAGAAAGGGCACACCGAATTGTACCGTGGTGCTGAATACCAAGTTGATTTTTTACCTAAAGTTAAATTAGAAATTGCTGTTAAAGCAGAAGATGTTGAGCGTTTAGTTGAAGCAATTGTCAATGCTGCAAACACAGGTAAAGTTGGTGACGGTAAAATTTTCATTCAACCATTAGAGCAAGTTGTTCGTATTCGTACAGGCGAATTAGACGAAGAAGCACTTTAAACAAAATTTTTTAAGTTAAGGAATAATTATTATGGATACAACAGTTATGGATATGGTAACAACAGTTACCGAACTTCGATTTGCCTTGGACACTTTTTACTTTCTAATATCAGGTGTACTAGTAATGTGGATGGCAGCAGGTTTTGCCATGTTAGAAGCAGGTTTAGTTCGCTCTAAAAATACAACTGAAATTTTAACTAAAAATATCGTACTATACGCAATTGCATGTACGATGTTTTTATTAGTAGGTTACAACATCATGTATGTTGATAATGCTGCTGGCGGTTGGTTACCTTCTTTAGGTGCTCTAATTGGTACTCCTTCTGCAGATGCAGACCACTCTCTAGCTTCAGACTTCTTCTTCCAAGTAGTATTCGTTGCAACGGCAATGTCTATCGTATCTGGTGCAGTTGCTGAGCGTATGAAACTTTGGGCATTCCTAATCTTTACAGTATTTCTAACGGGCTTTATTTACCCAATGGAAGGTTACTGGACTTGGGGTGGTGGTTTCTTAAGCGAAGCTGGCTTTAGTGATTTCGCTGGTTCTGGTATTGTTCACATGGCAGGTGCAGCAGCTGCATTAGCCGCAGTACTATTACTAGGTGCTCGTAAAGGTAAATACGGTAAAGACGGTAGTGTTCACCCAATCCCTGGTTCAAACATGCCACTTGCTACACTAGGTACGTTCATCTTATGGATGGGTTGGTTTGGTTTTAACGGTGGTTCTCAGTTAGCAGTATCTAACTTCGAAAACGCTACTGCAGTAGGCCAAATCTTTGTTAACACAAACGCAGCCGCTGCTACAGGTGCAATCGCAGCGATGTTAGTAAGTAAGTTTAAATGGGGTAAAGCTGATTTAACTATGATCCTAAATGGTGCATTAGCAGGTTTAGTTGCAATCACTGCAGATCCGTTATCTCCATCTCCATTAATGTCAGCAGGTATTGGTGCAATCGCAGGTATCATCGTTGTTTACAGCATCATCTCTTTCGATAAATTGAAAATAGATGATCCAGTTGGTGCTTTATCAGTACACGGTGTGTGTGGTCTATTTGGTTTATTAGTTGTACCTATGTCAAATGAAGGTGCTTCATTTGGTAGCCAAATCTACGGCGCAGCAGTTATCTTCGGATTCGTGTTTGCAGCATCTTGGGTTGTTTGGTACGTAATTAAAGTGACAATGGGTATTCGTGTTACAGCTGAGCAAGAAGAAGCTGGTATGGATATACATGACTGTGGTGTTGAAGCTTACCCAGAGTTTAAAGATTAATAATAAAGTATTCTTCATGGCTTGATAGCATGAGTGAAAACTAAAAAATCCCCATCTTATTTATAGGATGGGGATTTTTTTATTTCAGTTTAAAAAATAATCTAAACTGAGAGGGATTGATAATAAACCAAGCTCAATAATATGCGTGTATAACAGTAATAATGTGCAGCTATTTTTTGCATTCTTGCAAAAACATTCCCTTGCAAGTATTCAATTAATTTTTAACCACGTAATATGAAGGATATGGTTAATACCGTTGTTATTACCTAAACTAAATTCAGATTAACTACCTTCAATTTTAATTAAAGGAATGATTATGTTTAAAAAAGTTAACTTGATTGCGCTCCCTGCAATCTTATTACTCACGGCTTGTTCAAGTAGCAACCCAACGCAAGAAACTGTTGTAGGTCAAATACCGAGTTGGATTTTAAACCCTCAAGTTGAAGATGGTATCGCGGTTTCAGAATGTGTTTTATGGTCAGGTAATATGTCCATTGATAGGCAACATGCAATAAGCAATGCTCGTACTGCATTAGCACAGCGTATTGAATCGCGCGTTAGTGCTTTAGATAAATCTTATCGTGATAAAGTAGAAGTAACATCGGGGGCTGAATCTGGTTCTACTTTTTCTAGTGTCTCTAAACAAATTACTGAGCAGACATTAGTTGGTACGACGGCATTGAAAACAGATATTGTGAAGATAGCTAAGAAAGATAATCTATGTGTACTCGTGGCAATTGGGCAACAGTCTACTAAGAAAGTTTTTGACGAGTTAATTAAAGCAGCAGATCGCCCAATGAATTCAAGTCAAAAAAATGAGCTATACCAACAATTTAAATCACAACAAACAGAAAAAATGGATCAAGAGCTAGAAAACCTCGAAAGTAAATAACGGGTATATCAGTCATAAAATTTAAAAAAGGGGATTAACAATTGTTAATCCCCTTTTTTCATCATTGATTATTCACATTGAAAAATCAACTGGCATAGTTATTGCTTTTTACTATTATCAGTGTCAAAAAAGGAACTAATACAATGAATATCAATGCTGCTTCAATGTTTAATGAATTACAAACTCAAGGTTTACAGGCGAAAGGCTTAGATAGTGATAGTTCTGTTAAAAGCACGAATTCTACCTCTACAGACTTCTCTGCAATGCTTAAGCAAGCGATAGAAAACGTTAATGGTTTGCAACAAGAAACCTCTACCCTTCGTAATAGTTTTGAAATGGGTGATCAAGATGTCAGTTTAGCAGATGTGATGATCGCTTCTAACAAATCTGGTCTAGCATTTGATGCGACAGTTCAGGTGCGCAATAAAATGGTCGAAGCTTATAAAGAAGTAATGAGCATGCCAGTTTAATGGCATTTAGTTTTAAATCTCATCGTTAAAAGGAAGTCATTGTGGCTGATTCAGGAAGTAGCGCTAATTTAATGTTAGAAGATAATATCGGTAGCAATGATATGTCCTCTTCTAGCCCACAGAAAGGAGCTATAGCTTCATTTTTCTCTAATGTGGATGTGTTGCGTCAAATTAGTATGATCATTGGGCTATTGATTGTTTTAGCGATCGTTGTGATCATTTGGTCATGGGGAAAGGAAGCAGATTATCGACCACTAGGTACCTATAAAACAGATGAGCTTATTACTACATTAGATTTTTTAGATCAACAAAAAATACCTTATAAATTAGAGGGTAATAACATTTCAGTGATGTCTGAAGAGTATCAAAAAGTTAAACTGCTTATGACTCGTGCTGGTTTAGTGAATGATAACACTGAAAATGGTGACGATATTTTATTACAAGATATGGGGTTTGGTGTAAGTCAACGAGTTGAAAAAGAAAGGCTAAAGTTAAGTAGAGAACGTCAATTAGTACTTGCCATTAAAGAGATGAAAAATATCACTAATGCACAAGTGTTATTAGCCATTCCTAAAGAAAGTGTTTTTGCTCGTAAAGAGCGTCAAGCTAGTGCTACTGTGGTTGTAACAACGGCAAGATCTTACGCATTATCAGGTCAAGAAGTCGATTCCATTGTAGATTTAGTCGCTTCGGCGGTTCAAGGGTTATCTCCAAATAACGTGACAGTAACCGACCAACGAGGTCGTCTATTACATTCTGGTAGTAGTTCAGGCTCCTCTGCACAAACGAGTAAAGAGTTTGGTATGCAACGTGAGCGTGAAGAGGAATATAAATCAAAAATTGATGCGATATTAATTCCAGTCTTAGGGATTGCAAATTATGCTTCAGAGGTCGATTTAGCGATGGATTTTACTGTTGTAGAAGAGACTACAAAAACTTTTAATCCAACTAACCAGGCTGTACGGAGTGAAATGTTAGTGGAAGAGCAATCCTCTTCATCTATGGCGGGTTCAATTCCTGGCGCCTTATCAAATCAACCACCAGCAACTGGCGCAATACCTGAAGAGTTAGCGGGTAATAATGGTAATACAACTAATGGCGATGGCTCATCAAGAACTGAATCAACCCGTAATTATGAAGTAGATACAACTATCACCCATACTAAACATAAAATAGGCAAGGTCGAGCGTTTAGCTGTTTCTGTTGCATTAGACTATATTAAATCAGTTAATGAGGCTGGCGAAGTGACTTATTCTCCAAGAACGCCGGAGCAAATTGAAAATATTCGTCAATTATTATTAGGTGGTTTAGGCATTAATACGGAACGTGGCGATATTTTGGCGCTTGCTTCTGTCAGTTTTAATCGACCTGACTTAGAAGCTGAAGTACCAGAAAACTTCTGGGAAACAGAGTCTTTCCAAGGTTATGTACGTTTTGGTGGAAGTTTATTTGTCATTGTATTGACATTGCTATTGATTGTACGTCCTATCATGAAAAAACTATTGTATCCTGAACCGATTGAAACGGCAGAAGATTACGACTTAGGTGGTGCTATCGGTTCTATCGGTAATGATAATTTGGAGTTATTGACAGACGATGATAAGCATGAAGGTCTTGAGTTTGGATTGAGTAACGGGCAAATAAAATTACCAGACTTACATAAAGATGAAGATTTATTAAAAGCAGTACGAGCATTGGTTGCCAATGAACCTGGTTTATCAGCACAAGTAATTAAAGAGTGGTTAGCTGAAGATGAAAGATAAAAAAAATGCACCAGCAGACGCTGAAAATAAAGTCGTTGAATTTGATGTTGCAGATTTAACTGGTGTTGAAAAATCTGCCTTACTGATGTTAAGTTTAACGCCTGTTGATGCGGCTCAGATTTTTAGAAATTTAGAGCCTAAACAAGTACAGAAACTAGGTATGCAGATGGCTGCATTAAAAGATTCTTCACAGCTTAAAGTTAGCAGCGTACATCGAGCATTCATTGAAGATATACAACAGTACAGTAATATCGGTTTAGACAGTGAAAACTTTGTGCGTACTTCATTAATTGAAGCGCTAGGTGAAGATAAAGCGGGTAATTTAGTTGATCAAATCATACTCGGTAGTGGCTCTAAAGGTTTAGACTCTCTGAAATGGATGGATGCTCGTCAGGTTGCGAGTATTATTCAAAATGAGCACCCGCAGATACAAACCATCGTTTTATCCTATTTAGACCCTGAGCAATCAGCAGAAATACTAACTCAGTTCCCAGAAAAAAATCGTTTAGACCTCATGATGCGTATTGCTGACTTAGAAGAGGTTCAGCCAGCCGCATTACAAGAATTGAATGAAATAATGGAGAAACAATTCGCTGGTCAAGCCGGTGCTCAAGCCGCGAAAATGGGCGGAACGAAAGCAGCTGCGAATATCATGAACTACTTAGATACTGCAATTGAAGGGCCTCTCATGGACTCATTACGTGAAACAGATGAAGATATGAGTCAACAAATTCAAGATCTTATGTTTGTATTTGACAATCTTATTGATGTTGATGATCGAGGCATTCAAACCTTATTACGCGAAGTTCCACCTGATCAATTACAATTGGCCCTTAAAGGTGCAGAAGAGCAACTTAAAGAGAAAATATTGGCGAATATGTCTAAACGTGCTGCAGAAATGTTGGCTGATGATATGGAAGCGATGGGACCTATTCGTATTAGTGAAGTTGAGAGCGCTCAGAAAGAGATCCTTTCTATTGCTCGTCGTTTATCTGACTCTGGTGAGTTAATGTTAGGTGGTGGTGGTGGTGACGAGTTCTTATAGGCTTGTACCTAATGACTGCATATAAATTCTATTCAATGAGTTGATGGAAATTAAGGTAACTGAATGGCTGTAGATAATGATCAAGATTTCCAACAATGGGTACTTCCTGATTTTGATAATGATCTCCCTAAAGAACAAGATGAGACAAACTTATTTGGCAAACCTGCCAATTGGTATAATAACCAAGAAAGAGATAGTTTAGACCCTGAAGATGAAAAGCCTAAACCATTAACCTTAGAAGATATTGAATCAATTCGTGCTTCAGCTTATGAAGATGGTTTTAATGAAGGGAAAGAAGCTGGTTTTGTAAAAGGTCTAGAGGAAGGTAAGTTACAAGGTTTAAGCGAAGGGCATAGAGAAGGGCTTGCCCAAGGTTTAGATCAAGGTCTAAGCGAAGGGCAAGCTAAAATTGATGCGCAAACACTTCATTGGCAACAATTAGTGTCTAGATTAAATCGACCACTTGAAAAATTGGACGATAACGTTGAATTTCAATTGATAAAATTAGCCACTAGCCTAGCTGAGCAAATTACGCGTTGTGAAGTGACAGTCAATCCCCAGATAATTTTACAAGCCTTAAAACAAGGTGTTGAAGCGTTACCTGTCAATGAACAGACCATCGTTATCTCACTTCATCCTGAAGATCTCATTTTTATTCAAAATGCATTCCCAGAAGCTGAATGTGCAAAACGAGGATGGGATCTTAGATCAGAACCCACTTTACTACGTGGTGATTGCCAAGTGCAAACACAAACATCCAGTATTGATTACACTTTTTCAACTCGTGTTCAGCAAGTACTTAAGCATTTTTTGAAAGAAAACTTTCAAAATACCCCCGATGTTAGTGACGATGGCGATATCAATAATGATACTGATGTCGATTATGAAATGGTTTCTGAAAGTGATTTGCAAGAAAGAAATGCGTTACAAAAAAATGATAAAGATCTCGCTGAGACTATAGAGGCAACTGATTCGGAAGGAGGTGAAGCTCAATCTGAAATTAAAGTTATTGCAAATGATGCGAACAATGAAAAAGAGAGTAAAAATAATCCTGATACGGTAGTGAATTAAAATGAATACTTTGTCGCAACGGGTTGCTCAATATCAAGTAGGTGAATCGATAACTCATCCAGTAGTGAGTGGTAAATTAGTACGTGTTGTTGGATTGACACTAGAAGCGGTAGGTTGCAGTGCCGCAGTTGGTAGCATGTGTAAAGTAGAGACTAGTGATGGATTTATCGATGCTGAAGTCGTTGGTTTTTCCAGTGACCGACTATTTTTAATGCCTAGTGAACGTCTTACTGGTGTATTACCTGGAGCTAAAGTTATCCCGCAGACAAAAGAAGTCGGCATTCCTGTTGGCATGGAGCTGTTGGGGCGTGTCTTAGATGGGATGGGTAATCCAATTGATGGCAAAGGTGAAGTTAAAACCAATGAGATGAGTGGTTATAACAATGCGCGTATCAATCCGTTGTCTAGGAAAGCGATTAAAGATCCACTTGATACAGGTATTAAAGCAATTAATGCATTGCTCACAGTAGGACAAGGTCAACGAATGGGCTTATTTGCAGGCTCAGGCGTAGGTAAAAGTGTCTTGTTAGGCATGATGACTCGCGGCACCAATGCAGATGTGGTGGTAGTTGGGTTAATTGGTGAACGTGGTCGAGAAGTAAAAGAGTTCATTGAAGAAATTTTAGGTGAAGAAGGGCGTGCTCGTTCAGTAGTGATTGCAGCTCCTGCCGATGCCTCACCTTTAATGCGTTTGAAAGGGTGTGAAACGTCACTGACGATTGCAGAGTACTTTCGAGATCAAGGGTTGAATGTGCTGTTGTTAATGGATTCATTGACACGTTTTGCACAAGCACAACGTGAAATAGCATTAGCGATTGGTGAGCCACCTGCTACAAAAGGCTATCCTCCATCAGTATTTGCAAAGTTACCTGCACTGGTTGAACGCGCGGGTAATGGAGATAGTAATCAGGGATCTATTAGTGCTTTCTTTACGGTATTAACTGAAGGAGATGATTTACAAGATCCTATTGCGGATGCTTCTCGTGCGATTTTAGATGGACATATCGTATTATCACGTTCTTTGGCTGATTCAGGCCACTTCCCTGCTATTGATGTTGGTAAATCTATTAGCCGAGTAATGCCGATGGTGACATCTGAGGAACATCAAACATTAGCGCGTGTATTAAAACAAGCCTCTTCCTTGTATGAAGAGAATAAAGAGTTGATCACCATAGGAGCCTATGCCCGAGGCAGCGATCCTCGTATTGATAAAGCGATAATGATCAAACCTAAGCTGGATCATTTCTTGCAACAAGGTATGAAAGAGAACATCAGTTATAACGACTGTTTGACGCAACTCGCAATGTTAACGCAGGAGTTTGTGCAAAGTTAAAAGGATTAAACTGTGGCGACAAATGCATTACAACTCGTTTATGAACAAAGAGAAAAAGAAGTAGAACATTCCTTACGGGCCTATCAACAGGCTCAAAAAGCGTTATTTGAACAGCGTAACCAACTACAGAATTTACACCAATACCGCCGACAATATATTGCTCAATTGAGCGAAAAAGGCTCGCAAGGTTTAACCGTCTCCACTTTAAGCAAATATCAACAATTCATTGTGCAGATAGATCAGGGATTGACTAATCAACAGTCTTCATTAGTGAAGTTCGAATATAACGTTCGAGAAACCAAAAGAAAGTGGACTGATAGTCAAGTTGCCTTTAAAGCAATGGGATTGTTATTAGAGAAAAAAGCGCGTGAAAAAACAAAAATAGAAGAGAAAAAAGAGCAACAATTATTAGATGAATTTTCTACTTTTCAATTTTTTCAAAAGAAAAAGTCCGAACAGGGATTAAATTGATTTTTATGGTCCATAAATTGCTTGTTTGTATTAATAAACATATTTTATTTAAAAAACGGCAATAACTGTCATGTTATTGCAGTCGTTACCGTGATTTAAATAGCCAGCAAAGAGAGAATATTTATGATGCAGTCCTTACTATTAACTGGTGCTACCAATGCCAAAAGCAGTGATGTAAAAGCACATAAAGAAAATGAAACACTTGAAGGGAAGACTGAAGGATCTCAGTCATCAGGTGCGAGTGAAACTTCAAAATCCTTTGCGAAAGTTATGCAACAAAGTTTAGAACGGGAAAGCAACAAAAAACAAGGTAGCAAAATAGTTGAGTCTGTTACTGTTGACAGTGACGCTGAAGAGAAACCACTTGCTGTTAAAGAAGAAGCAAATAAAAAGCTGTTAAATAAAGATAAATCAGCTAACAGTGAGTCACTTTCTACAGAGAAACCTACTAAAGAAGGGATTGAAGAAGAGCAATCAATCCGTTCAAAAAATCCAAAAGAAGCGCTGGAGTTATTTGAAGAACAGGCTGAAAACAATTCAGAATTGAAAGAAAATAAGACCATTAATAAGTTTCATGAAATTACAAATGGCATTGTTGTGGGCGAAAGTAAAACATCTAAAGCGTCATCTAACTTATCTGAAAGTGAGATAAAAATTCCTGACTCGAAATCACAACCTCCAATCGATGAAGTGGAAAAACTTGAAGTCGCATTTGAGTCTTCTTTCAATGAAGATGTTGAATCTGACGATACCGCTAAATTATCGAAGAGCGAAGTCATTGAGTCTAATGTTATCGTTAAGTTATCGGCTAAGAAAGCAGCTGACTCTGACGTTGACGCTAAACTATCAATTAGCAAAGTAGCTGATTCTGATGCTACCGATAAGTCCTCGACTAGTAAGGTAGCTGACTCTGATATTGCCGCTAAATTATCGACTAGTAAAGTGACTGATTCTGACGTTGCTGCTAACTTATCGACTAGTAAAGTAACCGACTCTAACGCTTCCGATAAGTCATCGACTAGAGAAATAATTGAAAAGGAAATTGTATTTGCATCATCTATGGATGCAAAGAATAAATCAGAGATTATAAGCGAGAAAACTGAAAGCCAATCGATAGAGTCTGATCTTGCCTCTAATTTCTCAACAAGTGACTTCGAGCAGAATGGGGGCGCATTTAATTTTCAAGAGAGCCAAACTAATAATCTTGAATTTGTTGAAAGAGGTGAATTTACATCTATTAAAGAATTAGCGGTGAGTTTCTCTGATTTAACTGATGAAGATAAAAGTAAGTTATTGAGTGTTGAGCAATATGATTTTAACACGTTGCCTGAAGCTAAAACTGATGAAGACTTAGAGTCGTTTTTGCCCTCAGAATCTAAGTCAGCTCTTGACACCGGTGAATCAGAGCAACAAAACTTGTTATCTCAAATTGCAGCTGCGCAAAAAATTGATACGAGTGTGAAAAATAGTGTCGAAAAATCAGAAAATGATGTGCTTGTATCTGCCAATATCTCTGAAGATGTTAAGAAAAGTGAAAATAAAAATAAAGAAACGGTGTTAGATTCCTTTATTAATAATAATGAAAAAGCGAAGTCTACGTTACAGAGTTTTTCAGAAAAAATGGGAACACCTTTAGTTGCGATTGCCGATCAAGGGGACAGCGTTAGTGAAAGCTCACAATCATTAAAAAGTGGAGGAGAAGTCTCCCTCCCTGAAGGTTCCGATAAAAGTGATACTTTACCTTCAATGTTAAAAAATGAAATGGTCTTAGGTACTCCAGCCGTTGCGGATGTAAATGGTGCAAGGCCAAATCAGGCAAGTCTTATACAGTTAGATAAATTAGTTGCTGTTAATCAACAAGCTCAAGCCAATAATAATTTATTACAACAACCTTTAGACCTTCAATCTAAACAAGCTGCTAGCATGATGGGTGAGCGAGTCATGATGATGATTTCTCAAGGTCAGCAGGAGTTAATAGTTCGTTTAGATCCTGCTGAATTAGGCTCGATGATGATCAAAGTGCAAGTTCAACAAGACCAAATTCAGTTAAATATTCAGACGCAAGTTGCCCAAAGTAAAGATATTATTGAACAAAATATGCCGCGTCTGAGAGAGCAATTAGCACAACAAGGCATTCAGCTCGGCGATACAAATGTTCAACAGCAATCTCAGCAACAAACAGGGCAACAGAGACAAAATGGATCGAATTCTGCCATCGGGCAACAGGCTAATGGTGTTGAAATGGCTGATGAAGATCAAACATCTGTTTGGATACCGTCAAAAATACCTTCGAGAGATCAAGGAATTGATTTTTATGCCTAAACTAGGCAATAGTTACTAGCTAACTGTCAAAGAACCATTAAAATCAATCTATTATTTTTAGATTATGTCCTATCCTATTTGGGGATATAAAAAAACATTGGGGAATTGCTGACAATGCCAGAAGAGAATCAAGCATTATCATTGGATGAAGAAAATCCTAAACCAGCCGGTAAAAAGAAACTGATTATTATTATAGCCGCTGCGGTTATCACTCTTTCAATTATTGGTGGGGCTGTTTTCTTTTTCTTTTTAAATGATGATACCTCACCTACTGAGCAAGCGGAGACAACTGAAGTTGTGGTTGTTGAAGAGCCTGTGGTGACAAATTATGTGCCAATGCCAAGACCATTAGTGTTTAACGTAATGGAAGGTAAGCGTGATAGAACTGTGCAAATTAAAGTTCAATTGATGGTCAATAATGCAAAAAGTGAGTCATTAGCTCGTAAACATATACCTTTATTAGAAAGTACCTTAGTAAGAGTGTTTGGTGAAGCAACGGTAGATCAACTTCGCAGCCCAGAAGGTAAAAAACAGCTACGAGAAAAAGCACTCATTGAACTTAATGCTGCAACCACTCAGGTTGAATCCCGCGAACTGATCCATGCGGTATTGTTTACCGGCTTTGTTTTACAGTAATAGATAAGGGTTAAGCATGGATTTATTATCCCAAGACGAAATTGATGCGCTATTACATGGTGTTGATGACGTTGAAGAGGACGAGGCTCAAAGTGGTGATATAGATGGTGGGGATTCTCATGTCCATTTCGACTTTTCATCACAAGATCGTATTGTTCGTGGTCGTATGCCAACGCTGGAATTGGTTAATGAGCGTTTTGCGCGTCATTTACGCATCAGTTTGTTTAATATGCTACGCCATACCGCAGAGGTTTCTATCAATGGTGTACAAATGCTCAAATTTGGTGAATATGTACACACTTTATTTGTTCCTACTAGTCTTAACATGGTGCGTTTTCGTCCCTTAAAAGGGACTGCATTAATTACAATGGAAGCTCGATTAGTCTTCATTTTAGTTGAGAACTTTTTTGGTGGTGATGGACGTTATCACGCGAAGATAGAAGGGCGAGAATTTACACCAACAGAGCGTCGTATTATTCAAATGTTATTAAAAATAATCTTTGAAGATTATCATGATGCTTGGGCTCCTGTAATGGATGCTGAATTCGAATACCTTGATTCCGAAGTAAACCCTGCAATGGCTAACATTGTGAGTCCGACTGAAGTGATTGTGGTGAATTCTTTCCATATTGAATTAGATGGTGGTGGTGGCGATTTCCATATCGCGATGCCTTATTCAATGCTAGAGCCAATCCGTGAACTATTAGATGCGGGTGTGCAAAGTGATAAAGAAGATACGGACCAGCGCTGGTGCCAAGCACTGGAAGATGAAATCATGGATGTTGAGGTTGATATTGACGCGTGTCTGGTTAAAAAAGTCGTGACTTTGCGTCAAATGATGCACTTTAAAGCAGGTGATATTATTCCTGTTGATTTACCTGAACGCTTATTAGTATCGGTAGAAGGATTACCGACATTTAGGGCTAATTTAGGTAAGGTTAGTGATAATTTGGCTTTAAAAATAACTGAGAAAATAGCTCGACCTGAAGTACAAAAAACACAACTCCAACTGCAAGATTTAAAAGAAGCTAAGTAATAAAAAGACAGGAATATATTATGAGTACAGAGCAAGATATGGCAGATGAATGGGCTGCAGCGTTAGAAGAATCTGGTGACGCAGAAGCGGAAGTGAAAAATGTTGAACTTGATGAATTAAAAGATACTTCTAAAACAATGAGTGAAGAAGAATTATCTCGCTTGGATAGTATTTTAGATATTCCAGTGACTATCTCAATGGAAGTTGGACGTAGTAAGATTAATATCCGTAATTTATTGCAATTGAATCAAGGTTCAGTTGTTGAATTAGAGCGAGTTGCTGGTGAACCATTAGATGTATTGGTCAATGGAACATTGATTGCTCATGGAGAGGTGGTTGTAGTCAATGATAAGTTTGGTATTCGTTTAACTGATGTTATTAGTCAAACAGAGCGGATTAAAAAATTAAAATGAGTAAGCTGAGATTTAATTTATTCAACACAGGAATCTTGAGTATTGTCAGTTTCCCTGCTGTTGCTTTAGAGGAAACTAGCCAACGTCCTGAATTAGCTATAGGCACTATGCTGGGGTCATTATTGCTGGTTTTAGGGTGTATTTTTTTCTTTGCGTTTTTAATGAAAAAAAGTAACTTAATACGCAATGGTGGCGTTAAAAATCCAATCAAAATTATCGCGACTCAAGCGCTAACCAATAAAAGTCGTGTACAAATTATTGAAGTACAAGGTAAACAATATTTATTAGGGGTGAGTGAGCAATCAGTTAGTTTGCTACAGCAATTAGAATCCCCAATTATTAATAATGAGGGGGGTAAAGAGAAGCAGGTAACCCCATCTTTTGCTGCTGCTTTTGCTACTGTTTTATCTAAAGCTGGGAAGAAGAGTCATGACTAAACTTCTCACATTGTTATGTTTTATTCTGTTCTTTTTTTCTTCTAATGTATTAGCTGATCCTGGCGCATTATCTGCAGTGACCATTACAACCAATGCGGCTGGCGATCAAGAGTATAGTGTGACATTGCAAGTGTTAGCTTTCATGACAGCTCTTAGTTTTTTACCTGCCATGTTGATCTTGATGACCTCTTTTACACGCATAGTGATCGTGATGTCTATTTTAAGACAAGCGCTTGGTTTACAACAAACTCCTTCTAATCAAGTCGTTAATGGTATCGCGTTATTTCTAACCTTTTTTATTATGGCCCCTGTCTTTGAACGTATTAATGAAAATGCGTTACAGCCTTATTTAAATGAAGAGATGACGATAGTGCAAGCGCTTGAGCAGGGTAAAAAACCCATGATGCAATTTATGCTTTCTCAAACTCGTTTGAAAGATTTAGAGACCTTCATGGAAATCGCTGATGTACAGGTGGATACACCAGAAGATGTGCCTATTACAGTGCTAATTCCTGCATTTGTCACTAGTGAATTAAAAACGGCTTTTCAAATTGGCTTTATGTTATTTATTCCATTTTTGATTATAGATTTAGTGGTGGCAAGTATTTTAATGGCGATGGGGATGATGATGTTATCACCCATGATTATCTCATTACCTTTTAAGTTAATGCTGTTTGTATTAGTGGACGGTTGGAACTTGGTGATGGGTAGTTTAGCTAATAGTTTCGGGTTGTAAGGAGACTTATGGAGCCGGAAATTTTCGTTAATATATTCAGGCAAGCACTATGGTTAGTGTTGGTTTTAGTGTCGGCTGTTATTATTCCAAGTTTACTTGTTGGTTTGGTGGTTGCCGTATTTCAGGCTGCAACTTCTATTAATGAGCAAACATTAAGTTTTTTACCTCGTTTAATTATGACATTAACAGCGTTAGCTTTTGGTGCACACTGGGGGATGGGGAAATTAATGGAATTCTTTATCGCAATGATTGAACAGATACCTCAAGTGGTGGGGTAATGACTTTCTCGGCCAATCTGATTTTAGATTTTGTCGCTAGTTATTTATGGGCATTTAGTCGTATTGCCGCAATGATGATGGTGATGACAGCGATTGGTTCAAAAACAGTGCCCATACGTATCCGCCTATTTTATGCGCTAAGTGTCACTTTAGTTGCTTTACCCGTTCTACCTCCTCTTATTACAAATATTGAATTATTTTCTTTCAATAGCTTTATTGTCGTGATGCAGCAAATATTAATTGGTATTGCAATTGGCACTCTCTCAGTCTTTCTTGTGCAAACATTTGTTATTGCAGGGCAAATTATTGCAATGCAAACCAGTTTAGGTTTTGCCTCGATGGCTGACCCCATGAGTGGGCAGACTTCACCCGTAGTGGCCCAAATTTATGTGTTACTGGTGACATTATTATTTTTAGCGGTAGATGGGCATCTATTAATGATAGAAATGATCATCAATAGCTTCCAAACTATCCCCATATCTGAACAAGGATTGTTAGCAGCAGATTATTATAAAATATCAGGCTGGTTCTCAACTATGTTCCATGCAGCTTTGGCTTTTTCAATGGCTTCTATTGTCGCCATGTTATTAGTCAACTTATCCTTTGGCATCATGACTAAAGCAGCGCCGCAATTAAATATTTTCAGCTTAGGATTTTCAATTAGCATGGTATTTGGATTATTTGTCTTATGGATAACTTTGCAAAATGTACCTTTACATTTTGAGAACCAATGGATCAAAGTAGTTACAACTATGTGTGAAGTCTTAAACAACCCGTGCGTAAAACAATGAGCGAACATAACTTATATTTCTTTGTATTTGAAGATGTAATTCAAGGTGTTATCCATGGCTGAAAATGAAAACGGAACAGAAAAAACCGAGGAAGCCACCTCCGAAAAAAGAAGAAAATCTGCAGAAGATGGTAAAGTTGCACGTTCTAAAGAACTAGCAACTTCCTCTGTATTGATCTCTGCTGCTATATCCATATTTTTCTTTGGTGATCGTTTAGGCTATGAGTTATCGGTAATGATGACGCGGACGTTAACTTTCGAACGTGATGATATTTTTGATCCAGAAAAAATGTGGTTGGTGATGGTCGAAGCCGTTCAAGGATTAGGCATGCCGATGTTCTTAATATTATTAATGCTTTTTATTATTTCTATATTGGGCAGCACCTTATTAGGAGGCATGATCTTTAGTACCAAAGTAATGATGCCAAAATTTAGTAGAATGAGTCCTAAGGCTGGTTTAAAAAGAATGCTTGGCATGCAAGCATGGGTTGAATTGCTTAAATCAATTTTAAAGGTGTCTGTTGTTATTGCGGTCGCTTGGACTATTTTAGGGGTAACATTTGACAAAGTTTTACATCTATCAGTGAGTCCTTTACCTGGTAGCATGTTTGAAGCCTTAGATATGCTTCGTTGGATGTTTTTATTCCTCTGTTTATCATTATTACTTATTGTGGCAGTCGATGTGCCATATCAAATTTATAAGCATAATGATGAATTAAAAATGACCAAGCAGGAAGTGAAAGACGAATTTCGTAATTCAGAAGGTAAACCTGAGGTTAAACAGCGTATTCGCCAACTACAGTATGAAATGTCCCAGCGTACGATGATGAAAGATGTGCCTGATGCTGATGTTATTGTCACTAATCCTACTCATTATTCTGTTGCTTTAAAATATGACACCAAAGGTGATCGACCTCCTTATGTCGTTGCTAAAGGTGTCGATTTTATGGCACTTAAAATTAGAGAGGTTGGGCGTGAAAATGAGGTTACAGTTATGCAATCTCCACAACTGTGTCGTGCTATTTACCATACTACTGAGATAGGATCTGATGTACCTGAAGAGTTATTTATTGCGGTTGCAAAAATATTAGCTTATATCTATCAATTAGAGCAGTTCAGGAAAGGGAAGTCAGGGCGCCCTAGAGGCCTACCTAAAGATATTCCAGTCCCAGAAGGTTTTATTTTCCCCAATTAAACGAAGTGATTTTTATACCAATCACGTTAATTAACTGAGTTATTTTACTTGTTAAAATAACTTATTGCTTCGTTGTAAATTTCGTAAAGGGAACAATAATTTACCTCAACTTACGCCTCGAATTGAATTGTTTTTTCTGCGCAAAATTTAGCTCACAA
>JAOFNL010000070.1 GCA_028041985.1 Psychromonas sp.
TTCATCCCAGGATAGGTTTCAAAAACCACTTTCCCTTTATGCATCATCATCATCGCTTGAACTTGTCTTGGCCCTGTCAGGTATTCTTTCAAACTTGGGGTGGTGCTACCGTCATGTGCCTTAAATTTTACATCTTGGATCTTAGGGTTAATATCTCTTTCTAGTACACTAAACTCGCCAGAATTAGGGACTAAGCTTGTTTTAAAAAAGGAAGGAATATTCATATTGTAATAGATAGAGTCATCATTACCAGATTGCCAGTTTGGGAAATTAAATCGCTCAGTGGCTTCTGTTACAAATTCCAGTGACTGAGGCTTTTTCCATCGAGCCATATCGCTATTGACTTCTAATGCTTGTACTTCCATTGCGCCAGACGTTGCTGGTCCTTGCTCTTGCGCAAAATCATGAGTAACCCCATCTTTCATTGAGCTGTCATTCGCATTAGAAATGGATGATATCGCCATTAGTGTTGTAGCTAGAATAGCAGCCTTACCTTTTAAAGTTTTCATTGCATTACCTGTTTATTAATTGTGTTTTAAGAAGCCAATAGTACGGTTCTCTTAGCATGTGAAAGTATTTATTAAATTGATACTTTCTACTAAGAATGGACACATTATAGATAAACACAGAACACAAAATAGGTCACTTTACGCCAAGCGTATCCAGTCTAGTATGGATACATACATTGTAGTATTCGCCTCTGAAACGAGCGCAGATGTAGGCACTTATCAAGATCCTAATCATCCAGCAGTAGGCGTTCATTGGCTATTTGTTAATGGCAAAGTCGTTGTAAATAATAGCGAGTTAGATACTAATGTAAAATATGGTCAAGCGATTAGACGTAAAGCCTAACGAACTAAATAATATTAAGCAGATCAGCAGAGACTTTTTTAAAATAATCACAACTCCCCCTCAGGTATTAATTAACATAATTCACAATAACCTGGCGATACAACTTCTTTGATATTGTGAAGGGGTTTGGTTGGTCCATCCTTTGAAAGCACGGTTAAAATTAGACAAATCAGTATATCCACACAGCCAAGCTACTTCATATGTTGGGTATTTTTCATTTAATAATTGCTTCGCCTTCTCGCATCTCGCTTTATCTTTTAGCTCGCGAAAATTACTTCCTTGTTCTGTAAAACGCCTCTGTAAAGTACGTGCAGATGTACTTGCGAACCTCGCTAACCAATCAATATTAAACCACGGTAAACTAGCATATGTTTCAATTAATACTTGAATCGACTGTTGCCAATTACTTTCAATTTTGTCGACTTCAATGGGGACAAAGTCATCCGCTAATGGCACCTCTAACGCACCAAAGTCATGCCCGAATGCAAAAGATGTTGCCTCAAATGAGCGTGGTAAGTTCTTTCCTAGATGCTCAGAAAAGCTCATAAAAACAGAATTAGGTTGCCAAAATTCACCTAAAAATTGTCGACACAAAGATAATAATGCAAAAGAGCGGAACCATTCAGCTTGGTCATAACTCGGTAACGTTGGGTGATAAGCACCACGGTGACATATATACCACTTGCCAGCTATTTTTTCAGGCCAGATGACAACATGACTACTGAGTTTTGGCATTAACTCAATCAAACGATGTAAAGCTTCCTCAAGATTACTGCACTTAAGCATTTCTAGCGCTAACTTAGGAGATATTTGTTCCAATGTGATCAAACGACCAACGTCCAAGCCAATTCTTTGCTTGGAACTTCTCATCATCGAATTTAAAAAACCCATCACCTGATGAGATGGCAACCAGTATTCCCCCTCCATAATATCTTCTGGAAAATGGTGTTTTTCAGCAGTAGCCTTCCATTCAATCCCTTTTTTCTCAAAATAATAAAGAAAAGGAAGTAAATTGTTAGAACGACTGACATTGATTATTTTCGACATATCAGCCCTGAACGCCAATGAAAATAGAAGAGATAGTAAATAAAGACAATATAAAAACAAGCATAAAAGTTCCTTTTATTACACAGTAAGTTATAACGATATTAACAACTAATTGATTTTTAGCGTATAAAAAATTTTACAGGATTTTGCTCACCAGCGTTAAATTATTTTGACTCTGATTTAGAGTGAAGTATCAAAACTTTATAAGTCAGTTTGTACTCCATTAGCGCGATAGAAAAGCAACATTATTTAATGCCCGCAATAGGTTCACAGCGTTCTTTAGCCATTAAAACACAAATGCCTGCTTTGAGCTTAAGCCTGACTCACAAGTGAGCAACGAATGTTGGTTAATATTGGTCTTAATATGTTCATGGTTTTATAAAAGTTTAATGACCGCTCTAGGCTCCCAGCGGACTTTTACTGTATGTGATTTTATCTCCATTTCTATCTCGTTATGGAGGCGAAAGTGCCTTAGTGGTAATATCATAAAACCAAGTGAATTTAGAATGATGCGAATGACGGCTTTGGTGGCTTATAAGCTTGTCACTGTAATGTTCAATTAGGTTTAGATCGTTCTGACTCTGGCCACAAAACGACTTTGTACTTTGGCATGTTAAAGGAGAAATCTGAGGTAGAGGCTAATTATCAAACAGAACTTTATTCGATGTCGATGTGTATAAAACATAACTATATGTGCTCATATCATGTTGCACATAGTCGATGAGCCAACTATTCCACAAAACGTTTTCTAAATTCACTCGGAGTTAAACCGATAGTACGAACAAATAATTTTCTGCAGGCTCCACTGTCTTCGTAGCCCACTTGATTTGCAATGAGTTCAAATGACAAATTAGTCGACTCTAATAAATCACAGGCATTCTGGATCCGCAGATGTTGAATATATTGTTTAGGTTTAAGTTGAGTTGCTTTGACAAAACGGCGCAGAAAAGTACGCTCAGTTAAACAGTTTTGTTGCGCTATGTCAGCAATGGTTTGAGAGCAATGAAAGGTCTCTTTCAGTGTATGTTGAATCGATAAAATGAGTGCATCACCATGATTTAAAATCGGAGTGAACTGTCGATAAAAACGTTGTTCACGTTGCCCGGTATCTATTACCAAATATTTACCTAAGCTACGTACCACACTAGGCTGAGTATATTTACAAATCACCTCGAGCCCCAAATCCAGCCAAGACATCATGCCTCCGGCTGTAATAATATCGCCTTGATTAATTAATATTTTATCGATATTCAACTGTACTTCGGGATATTTGCTACGAAAGATAGTTTCTAACCCCCAATGAGTTGTAGCTTCCTTATTCAGTAATAAACCCGTTGCAGCAAGAATAAATGTACCTGCACACGCGGAGCAGATATTAGCGCCAGTATAATGCTGCTGTAATAGACCACGTATTAAATGTTTTGACGGGTTTAAGTAAAATTCACTGTGGTTGCTTGGTGGCAATAAAATTACATTAAATACATTTTCAGAAAAATCTGTTTTTTCACTACAGTCTAAAATATGAGGAGAAAATTGATATAACAATCCTTGCTCAGCACACACTCGATTAGCTAAATTAAAAACTTCAAAAAATCCATATATCGCAGATTTTAAGCAATGAGGATAGTCAATAATCGCTATTTTAATATTTTTCATGTTTCTATTTGCCTGTCACTTTTGACCTGTATGTTGTCAATTATGACTCTAATAAGCCTATTGAACAAGGCATATACTGTGCATATCACTTCGCAAACAACACTTACAAACAAGCATGGGAACATTATGATGAGCCAAAAAGCATTATTAATTATTGATTTACAAAACGACTATTTTCCAGAGGGAAAATTTCCTCTACACAATACGGTGCAAACTTTGAGTAATATTAAAATTGCTATCGATAAAGCCAATCAACAAAATATACCCATTATTCTAATTCAGCACATAGCTGATGCAGCCAATGGGATCGCACCATTTTTCAATAAGGGAAGTTTAGGAGTGCAGATCCATCCGACTATTTTAAACGCAATAGCCCATGCAGATATCGTTGAGAAAAGTTATGCCGATAGTTTTGAGCAAACTAATTTGGAACAAGTATTACAAAAACATAAAATAACGGAGTTGCTCATCACAGGAATGATGACCCAAAACTGTGTAACGCACACCGCAATTTCAAAGGCGGCTGAAAAATATGATGTGGCGATTGTGATGGACTGCTGTACAACAGTTGATCAGATGATCCACAATATTGCCCTCAACGCAGTTTCAACTCGTGTCAACTTACAAACAACAGAACAAGCATTTGCTTAATGTTGTAGGGTACTGGCTGAGTAATATTAGCCACAAATTTACAGTTTCTAAGTCGCTATGGGGCGAAAGCGACTTAGATTTTCAACAAAAAAGACAAACTTTATTGTCGACCCACCCCAGCTGTAAATACACAAAAAAGTATCATACTTTTTTCTTCATAACTCATTGATTTATAATAATCAAATTTTCGAGTTAATTTAAAAAGTATCATACTTTCATTCTCGATTCATACTAACACTCAATAAACTTATGACAAAAAAGTATCACACTTTCTTATCACATTGTATTCGAACAGAATTAGAGCGAATGGTTGTCTTACATCGAAGAAGGATAAATTGCCCTTAACGCTTCAAGCATATTATGCATACTATTCGTTACTAACTGGTCAACAAAATACTGGTCTCACTGTTGAATACTCCATCCAACTCTCGAACCACACGCAGTATAGAATCAAAGCTCTGCAGATCGCTGGTGCGAATTAAATCCCTAAGATCAGTACTGAATCCACTTGAGTTTTTCAAATAAATTGCATGTGCCCACGAACTGAGACTTTTCAATAGGTGAGGCAGGATAGGCAAAAATCGATTGTAAATTAAATTGCTTGGAATTTATAAATAAACTGCATCAAGTACGCCTTCATATTCGGGTTTATGCATGAATTCATCCATGTAAGCTATACAAAAACTGGAAAATGGAGCTTCTTTGCTGCGCATTTTGCACAAGCGGTAAATTGCTTGCTCATACGCGAGGTCATTGTCTGCGTCGCCAGTCTCTAATTTGTTGAAGTACCTCTTTGCAGCACTAACGTCCTTATCAATTTTGTTACGTAATTCAATGCGGCAACGAACGAAATCTGAGTGATTGAGGTTATAAAATACAATCGATTGGTCTGCACGCATAAACTTACGAGCATGTTTTTCTTTAGAAAACCGGGGCATAGCTTCACCATCAGGCTTAAATTGTAGCAACTGCACATCGGTAGCTTTCAGAGGATCAAGCAGTACGGCTTGTTCATCCTCTAAATCGCAGTCAGGAGTCTGAGCTCGCTTGCTTTCATCGCAAAGCGGGAAGTGGTCGGCTTTGCCGCCAGTCACGCCAGTTACCACATCGGTTCGGCGCCGATTTGCAACTATACAGCTGTATCGATAATTTTGAAGGCAGAATGCTAACCACCAGTAACCCTCATGAGGCGTTACTGTCGATAGTGTTTCTTGCACACGCTTCTTAGGCCGAAAATGGTCGACATCAACATCAGTCCCCTGCTGAGGTGCTTCTGTGTACCAGCATTTATAGTTGAACAGGGAGGCTAATAATGGTTTAACCACTTTCCAGTGATCCTGATTCATATTTATAATCTCAGATCGTTGTTTTTCATTTTTTGCATCTCTCAGTGAGTCTGAAAGCTGCTGAGCTTTATCTCTCCAGACTTGCGGAAGTTCGAGCTGGCTGAAATCAATGTCTAAGTGCCTCATTTGCTGTCTTCTTCCTCTTCGGCAGCCAGCATCCGCTGAACAATCGCTTTGGCTCGCTCCTTTCGAATCTGTTTAAGTTCTGGCGTTTCAGTAACGACTTCAGATTCCTGTTCCACTTCTCTGCGCATACGCAAATATTGTGCATATTCTTCATCCCAGTGAGCAGTGGTGAAACCTAAACCTTCTATTGCTTTGTCGATCTTCCTCAAACGCCCTGCCTGAATAGGTGATAATTCAGTCTTTTCGGTAAAACGTCGACGTAAGCGAAGTAATCGCTCTGTTGAATTATCCAGCGTTGTACGCAAACCAAACATATCACTAGTGAGTATTCCGCCATATCCCATACCTCTGGGGCTTTCTTCGGGTTCTTGAGCATATACCTGAAGGCTAGAATCACGCCACATGACCTGCACTTGCTCCTTCTTTAATTCAGCAATAGCAAGTGGGTGATGTGTCACCATCAGCAAATGGCTGGTTTCGTGGTTAGGCACAAACTCGCTCAGAAATTTAAGATATTTCACTGCCCATGAGGGGTTGAGATGGGTGTCCGGCTCGTCAAGTAAAAACAAGGAGTCTTTTCCGCCAGTAAACTTGAGCAAACCTAATACGGTAAGAAGTTGTTGCTCACCTTCACTGAGCTCTCGGAAAGTGAGTGGCTCTTTGCTACTAGACACCTTCACCCTGATACTTACTTCAGAGATGATTTCGGAAAGTAGTGTACTTTCGAGCATTTTAAACAGTTCATCAGGGCTAAGGTCTTTGGCAAACTCTCTGAGTGCGTTTACATCGGACAAAAACAGGTGAAAGAACTCATTGCGAATATTGCTGCCAGTCAAAGAGGTGTCTTCTTGACGCGTGACCTTAACAGGTGACAGCGTGTACTTTATCAGCTCATCTAAAAAGCGACGAACAACGCCTCGTGCCCCCCAGAACAATTCACCTTTCTGTTTGGCCCAACCGGGTTGGCGCATCACAAAATGAATACTATCTAGGCCTTCGATACCTAGGTGCTCGCGCAAAAAGGCTTTTTCTGCGCTGTCTTGCTCAGACAAGAAAAAAGCTAATAGAACAAATTGACTGTGATGCGGTTTGGCATAGAACAGTGGACGTATATCACCTTTAAGGTCGAGTTCATCTTTCAATAAACGACGGTAAAAATCGGTGCGATGTTTCTTAAAATGGTTTTCCAAACGATCACTGGGACCTGAATAGTAGGCAAATACATAATTTGGCAAATACGGAGCTTTACCTTCTTTGTCGCGCTTCACTTTTGAAAACGGAATGGCGCTGCCTGAAGGTTTCTCACCAAACATGTCACCACCTGTGTCGTCTGCTAATAAGTCGCGCACATGTACTTGGTATTGCTTGGCGGTTGTGCCACGTGTTGGGTCGGCATCAATCGTTATTTCCAGCCAGCGTTCACTGGGCTGCTTGGGTTTGTGGGGTTCGCCAAGTCGATAAACTAACTCGTATGAAAACGGTGGTACTTCACCCAAATCGATGTTACGAAATATCGCGACCAAGGCTTCCAGCACGTTGGATTTACCCGAGCCATTGCGGCCGACAACCACTGTCATCAGGTGGTCTTTGTCAAAGTCCACCGTTACGTTTTCAAGGTTTTTAAAACGGGAGCGAATATGTAATTTATCGACTTTCATAAGCTTTCCTTAGTGCTCCACACTATTCACTAGCTGCTGATTCAGCTAATGCAAACCAGTCCTGACCGTCGTCACTACGTTCAAGTTTTATAATTGATTTGTCAGCGTTAAGAGCTTTACGAATATCCAAGAAAAATTGCTCCAATTGTTCGGTGCTGCTGTCTTTGGGATAGCCCGCTGCTGCTAGCAATCCTTGGCCATTTAACGGCTTCTTGGCTTCTTTTAATGCCTCAACGACTTTGATGATCTTTTTGTTCATGCGGTTACCTGCCTTCTTTTTTGCAGCGGTGCGTTTTGGTTTTGGTGTCACCTCTCGCTCAGCCTTAATCTTCTCTAGTAAAGCCTCAGCGCTGTTGTCGCCGCTGACTAAATCCAAGTTGGCGGCGCGCCAGTCGGTAGTAAGTTCACCTCTGAATGCCTTGGCTAAAATGGATTGAGTGAGGTTGTTGACGGAGTCAAGCGCAACTTTGGCCTTTTGCTCGATGGTATCGGCAAAAACAAAAAGTTCTTTGACGCGTCGGCTGATTTCAATCTGTTCGTCTAATGGAGGAACTAGAATAGGATATGATTCTAAATATTTCTTATTCACCCCAGTCTGACCAGCGGTTCTATCTGACCCAGCATCAATATAGTTAAATAATTTGTAGTTCTGTAAATACCAATACAAATACTCTTTATCTAGTATTTCAGCATTAGGTTCGGCTTTCATCAAGGCAACATTGTAAGCACCTTCAAGCCCTCTCAATATTTGGAAAATTGGCGGTCCGTAACGTCCAATCATGATGTCTTCTTTTGAAACAAACCGCTTAGCTTTTTCTATTGGAATATAGACTTTATGGGCATCACTCTTGTAATCGCGTATTTGAATCAGTCGAATATACCCATCTCGCTCTTCAGTTGAAAACTCTGATTTTGGGGGTTGACTGCCTCCAATTATCTTTATGACATCGGAAAATATATGTTCTTTCCAGTGTGTTCGCCCTTCTACTTCATGTGCCCAATTTTCTGTTACTTCTAGCGAACGATAATTTGAGTCATTACTATTTAGTCTCCCACTTACCGCAGCGGCAAGGACGGATTGACGGAAAGTCTTCAAATTTTCAGGGATGCGCACAAGACGAGCTTTAATGGTTTCAACCTGTGCCAGTAGGGTGTCAAGTTTGTCTGCGATAACTTTTTGCTCGGCTAAAGGGGGGAGTAGGAATGGTAACGTTTTTGCTACGGCACCGGAGATTTCCTTAAAGGTAGTACCCGTTCCTAAACTCTCTGCTAAATCCCTTATACTTCTTAGGTAGTAATACGCATAGTCCGAATCAACCCCATAGGGAAAAACGAAGTTCTTAAACCCTTGATTGGTTGATATGTCATTTTGTGCGATAGCAACATATCCAATCGGCGCGCGGCTGCTGAACAGTAGGCTACCTTTCGGCAATATTTTCGCAGAGCTTGAATTGTATCCTTGGAGGCTCAAGTCTCTGGCACCAAAACTAATATTTTTTCTTGTATAACCACTCAGGTCCGCAGGTGTTAACCAAGCAATTCCGGTCCCGGGTGCTTTAAAGTTATCAGGGTTACCTGCTTTCGGAGTTCCACCTGCTACAACTTCCGCGACTTCGCCAATTTTTAGCTCTATCCAGTTGTATGAATTGACTGAACTCATCAATTCGTCTCCAAAGCAGTTATCAGTCCGTTGAGCTCACTCAGAGCTGATTCCAATCCTTCTTTTGCCTCTTGCGCCAATACGTCCGGCTCAGATAAGCTGGCTACATCGACACTGTCTTTATCTTTCAACCAACTGATATCCAACGAGTCGCCTTTGGTGTTGGCAATCCACTTACGGCTAAAGCAGCGCCAGCGGGAATGTGCGAGTCGGGCATCGCCCCCCTGGTTTTCTTCCTCGGCATCTTTATCGACCTCGATCTCCTGTGCGCCGAAGCTGAATTCACCTTCGGTGCGTTTGCTAGTGCCGTCAGGCTTATCACCAAACACTTTCTCAAAGGCACCCAGGTGTGGGTCTGTGCCCAACTCTTCTGGCGTAAAGCCAATATCAGAATTGCCAAAGGGGGTTCTCTTACCAAAGCTTGGCATATTGGTACGTAGATCGTAGACCCAGACATTCTGAGTGCAGCTTTCTTCCTGATATTTGTCTTTGACTGCTCCCTTGGTGAAAAACAGCACATTGGTATTTACGCCCTGAGCGTAAAAGATACCGGTGGGCAAGCGCAAAATAGTGTGCAGGTTGCACTTGTTCATCAGGTCGCGGCGCACCTCGGTGCCGACACCGGCTTCAAATAACACGTTGTCAGGCAATACTACGGCAGCACGGCCACCGGGTTTGAGCCCCAAATAAATATGCTGTAAAAAAGCAAGTTGCTTGTTCACATTCGGGAATGGAAT
>JAOFNL010000071.1 GCA_028041985.1 Psychromonas sp.
GAATAAAAAAAGCCCCGCAAAAAGCGAGGCTTACATCGTAATATCTCTAAAAAGAGATAAATATGAATAATACTACCAACCAGTCACTTCGCGTAATGCACTACCGATTTCAGCTAAAGATTTAGTCGTTTTCACGCCAGCATCTTCTAATGCTTTAAATTTATCTTCAGCTGTACCTTTACCGCCTGCGATAATTGCACCAGCATGACCCATACGCTTACCAGCAGGAGCTGTAACACCCGCGATGTAAGATACAACAGGTTTTGTTACATTTGCTTTAATAAATGCAGCCGCTTCTTCTTCCGCAGTACCACCGATTTCACCAATCATTACGATTGCTTCAGTTTCAGGATCTTCTTGGAATAATTTTAAGATATCAATGAAGCTTGAACCTGGGATTGGATCACCACCAATACCAACACAAGTTGATTGCCCAAAACCTTCATCAGTTGTTTGCTTAACCGCTTCATAAGTTAATGTACCTGAACGCGATACGATACCAACTTTACCTTTCTTATGAATGTGGCCAGGCATAATACCAATTTTACATTCATCAGGTGTGATAACACCAGGACAGTTAGGACCAATCATCACAACGCCTTCTTGATCTAGTTTGATTTTAACTGCCACTAAATCTAGTGTTGGAATGCCTTCAGTGATAGTAACGATTAATTTAATACCTGCATCAATCGCTTCTAAGATAGCATCTTTACAAAATGGAGCAGGTACATAAATGACTGATGCAGTTGCGCCAGTTGCTTCCACCGCATCACGTACTGTATTAAATACAGGTAAACCTAAGTGTATTTGACCGCCTTTACCAGGAGATACACCACCAACCATTTGTGTGCCGTACTCAAGTGCTTGTTCAGAGTGGAAAGTACCTTGACCACCAGTGAAACCCTGACAAATTACTTTAGTGTCTTTATTAATTAAAATACTCATTATTTTCCACCTACCGCTTTAACAGACTGCTGTGCAGCATCTGTTAATGATGTTGCTGCAATAATATTAAGACCAGACTCAGCTAAGATCTTACGACCTAACTCAGCATTGTTACCTTCTAAACGAACGATAACAGGAACCGATACACCTACTTCAGCAACCGCGCCAATAACACCATCAGCGATTAAGTCACAACGTACGATACCACCAAAGATATTCACTAAAACCGCTTTAACTTTATCGTCAGAAAGAATGATTTTAAATGCTTCGGTTACACGCTCTTTGGTTGCACCGCCACCAACATCAAGGAAGTTAGCTGGATTTCCACCGTGAAGGTTAACCATATCCATGGTTCCCATAGCAAGACCTGCTCCATTAACCATACAGCCGATGTTGCCATCTAATGCGACATAGTTTAATTCCCACTGAGCAGCATGCATTTCACGTTCATCATCTTGTGTTTTATCGTTAATTGCTTGTAACTCTTTTTGACGGTACATAGCATTTGAATCGATTGAGATTTTACCGTCAAGACAGATTAAATCATCAGCACCAGTCACCACTAGAGGATTGATTTCTAATAGCGATAAATCTTTTTCTTCAAAAATAGTCGCAAGACCTAAAAATATTTTAGTAAACTGACCAATTTGCTTACCAGTTAAACCTAATTTAAATGCTAATTCACGACCTTGGTAAGCTTGTGCGCCAACTAATGGGTCGATCATTGCTGTATGGATCAATTCAGGTGTTTCTTCAGCAACTTTCTCAATTTCAACACCACCTTCAGTAGATGCCATGAAAGTAATACGTTGAGATGCACGATCGATAACAGCACCTAAATAAAGTTCGTTAGCAATATCACTACATTCTTCTAGTAGTAGTTTGTGTACTGGCTGACCGTTTGCATCAGTTTGGTATGTAACAAGATTTTTTCCTAACCATTTATGTGCAAACTCACGAATAGCATCTTTATTACTTACTAGTTCAACACCACCTGCTTTACCACGTCCGCCTGCATGTACCTGACACTTAATAACCCAACGCTCGCCACCTAATTTAGATGCAGCATTAACAGCGTCTTCAGCGCTATCACAAGCGACACCTTTAGGAACCGGTAAACCGTATTCTTTAAATAATTGTTTTGCCTGATATTCATGCAAATTCATGTTTTATTTCCATCTGTTTAGTTAAACTTAATAGCTCGAAAGCCGTGAGTGTAAAAACAATTTTTTGATTTCGTTGCTTATACATATAAGCAACGAATTGACTCATCTTTTAAATACTTGAAAATCAAACATCTAATAACAGACGAGTAGGATCTTCTAACAGTTCTTTAATGGTCACCAAGAAGCCAACAGACTCTTTGCCATCAATTAAACGATGATCATAAGAAAGTGCTAAGTACATCATCGGTAAAATCTCAACTTTACCATCCACTGCCATTGGACGATCTTGGATTTTATGCATACCTAAAATAGCTGCTTGTGGTGGGTTGATGATAGGTGTAGACAATAATGAACCAAATACACCACCGTTAGTAACCGTAAAGTTACCGCCCATCATTTCATCAACTGTTAATTTACCGTCACGACCTTTGATAGCTAGCTCACGAATACCTTTTTCGATATCAGCAACACTTAATGTATCTGTATCACGTAAAACTGGCGTAACTAAACCACGAGGAGTAGAAACTGCAATGCTGATGTCAAAGAAGTTGTGGTATACGATATCAGTACCATCAATAGCGGCATTAACTTCTGGATAACGTTTCAGTGCTTCTGTTACTGCTTTAATGTAGAAAGACATAAAGCCTAAACGAATACCATGTTTTTTCTCAAACACATCTTGATATTGTTTACGAAGATCCATGATAGGTTTCATGTTTACTTCATTGAAAGTAGTTAACATAGCCGTTGAGTTTTTAGCTTCTAATAAACGCTCAGCTACACGTTTACGTAAACGCGTCATTGGAACACGCTTGTCACTGCGTGCAGCAACTGCTGCTACGATATCAACCTTAGGCGCAGTTTCATCTTTATTCTTAGCAGTACGGAAGTTCTCAACATCTTCACGCGTGATCACACCGCCTTTACCAGAACCTTTAATTTCACGAGCATCAATACCTTTTTCAAGCATTAAACGACGAACAGAAGGACTAGCATCAGCTGTTTTAACAGGTTCTTCCGCAACCGGTGCTGCTTCTTCTTTCGCTGCTGGCGCATCGCCCGCTTCAATCTTAGCTAATAATTGTTTAGAAAGTACAGTTGCCCCTTCATCTTCAATAATTTCTTTCAAAATACCAGATGCAGTAGCTGGGACTTCTAAAACTACTTTATCAGTTTCAATTTCAACTAAAACTTCATCACGCTCAACAAAGTCACCAGGTTGTTTGTGCCAAGTAGCAACCGTTGCATCTGCAACTGACTCTGGCAATTCCGGAACTAATACTTCAATCATAATTAACGCTTCCTACTCTAATAATTTTTACTTAATAAATGCGATGTAATGTTGTTTATTCTTCAACAATACTAAGCGCGTCATTCACTAGTGCTTTTTGTTGTTTTACATGCAAAGACATATAACCTACTGCCGTCGATGCTGATGCGTCACGACCTGAGTAATGCAAAGTTGCACCTTCAGGCATTACGCTACGGAAATGATGTTGGCTACAGTACCAAGCGCCTTGATTCTGCGGCTCCTCTTGACACCATACAAAATCAGTAACATGGGCATACTGTTCAAGAATTACTTTTACTTCATCCGTAGGGAATGGATATAGCTGTTCAATACGAATAATCGCAATATGATTTAATTCTTCAGCACGACGTTTTTCTAATAGTTCGTAATAAACTTTACCACTACATAGCACGATACGCGTGACAGCCTTCGGATCTAATTCATCAACTTCACCAATTGCATTTAGGAATGTCCCTGAGGCTAATTCATCCAAGCTTGAAACGGCTAAAGGATGACGTAACAATGATTTAGGAGACATAACAATTAGCGGACGACGCATAGAACGTACAACTTGACGACGTAGCATGTGATATACCTGTGCCGGTGTTGATGGCACACAAACTTGCATGTTGTGCTCTGCACAAAGCTGTAAGAATCGCTCTAAACGAGCAGATGAATGCTCTGGACCTTGACCTTCATAACCATGCGGTAACAAAACAGTTAAACCACACATGCGGCCCCATTTTTGTTCACCTGATGATAAGAACTGATCAAATACTACTTGTGCACCATTCGCGAAGTCGCCAAATTGCGCTTCCCAAATACACAAGCCTTTAGGCGCAGCAGTCGAATAACCATATTCGAATGCTAATACAGCTTCTTCAGATAACACTGAGTCATAAACATCAAAATGACCTTGGTCTTCAGAAATATTTTTAAGAGGCACATATTGTGTCGCTTCTTTTTGTTCATGTAAAACAGCATGACGGTGGAAGAAAGTACCACGGCCAGAGTCTTGCCCTACCAAACGAATATTATATTTAGAGTCAAGTAATGTTGCGTATGCTAGATTTTCTGCAAAACCCCAATCTAGTAATTTTTCACCACGAGCCATTGATAAACGGTCGTTGTAAATTTTACTGATTCGAGCATGTTGTTTTTTATCCTCGGGATATTGGCTAATCAATTCTGCTAATTCTACTAAACGAGCTTTAGGGAAAGCCGGTTCGTAAGTTGCATCCCAATCATGTTTTAGATACGGAGACCAATCAATCGAATGCCCTTGACTAGCTTGCCATTCTTTAACAACACATTCACCATTATCTAATGCATCACGGTAATCTGAAACTAATTGCTTAGCAAAGTCAGCGCCAATAACACTTTCACTCTCTAATTGATTGCTATAGATTTCACGCGGCGTTGGATGTTTTTTGATCTTTTTGTACATCACTGGTTGTGTTGCACTTGGCTCATCTGCTTCATTATGACCATGACGTCGGTAACAAACTAAATCAATAACAACATCACGTTTAAATTTATTACGGAAATCTAGTGCAATATGAGCAGCATGCATCACCGCTTCTGGATCATCACCATTAACATGAAAAATGGGTGCTTGAACCATTTTAGCAATGTCAGTACAGTAACGAGTTGAACGTGTATCTTCTGGATTAGAAGTGGTAAAACCAACTTGGTTGTTGATAACAATTCGAATTGTACCACTCACTTTAAATGCTCGCGCTTGCGACATATTAAATGTCTCTTGCACAACACCTTGACCTGCAATTGCCGAGTCACCGTGAATAGTAATAGGTAATACGCTTTCACCAATACCATTTAGACGCTCTTGACGAGCACGAACAGAGCCTAATACTACTGGATTAACGATTTCAAGGTGTGAAGGATTAAACGCTAATGATAAATGAACATTACCTTTTTGCGTTTTAAAATCACTACTAAAACCTTGATGATATTTAACATCGCTTGAACCATCGATATTCGCATGCTTACCAGCAAACTCATTAAATAAATCAGTTGGCTTTTTACCTAATACGTTAACCAAAACGTTTAAACGACCGCGGTGAGCCATACCGATAACAACTTCTTGAGCACCTTGCTCACCTGAACGGCGAATAATTTCTTTTAGCATAGGAACAAAAGAATCACCACCCTCTAAAGAGAAACGTTTTGCACCAGGGAATTTAGAGCCTATGTAACGCTCTAAACCTTCTGCTGCTGTTAACTCTTCTAAAAAACGGTGCTTTGCTTCATCACTGAAAGATGGACGACTTGATTCGATACGACTTTGAATCCAACGCTTCTCTTCTGTGTTCGTAATATGCATGTATTCCACGCCTAACGAACCGCAGTAAGTGCGCTTCAGTGATGCCAATAAATCTTTTAAAATCATAGTTTCATTGCCGCCAGCAAATGAACCTACGTTAAAATTAGCATCTAAATCAGCACCACCGAGTTCATGATAAAACGGGTCTAGTTCTTTAACCTGTTCATATTTAACTAAACCGAGTGGATCTAAGTTAGCAACTTCATGACCACGATTACGATAAGCGCCGATCAATTGTAAAACTTTAACTTGTTTTGCGTCATTATGAACATCACCATCAGGTGCAGTAAAACATTTTGGCGATTTGGCCGCATGCTTCATTTGTTCACGGATTATTGAATGACGCTCTTCAGGATTGTCATTCACTTTTGGTAATTCATCAAACACTTCACGCCAGTTAGCATCCACAGCAAGTGGATCATCTAAATATGACTCATAAAGATCTTCAATGTATGTAGAATTTGCCCCGGAAAGATGCGATGAGGCTAACCAAGTTTCCATAACATTAGTTGGCATTAAAATTCCTTATTCTTTATTAATGTTTAATTATTAATGCTTATTTAATAACTAAACAGCGCGCTGTAATAACATAGATTTAATTTTACCAATCGCTTTGGTTGGGTTTAATCCTTTAGGACAAACACTCACGCAGTTCATGATACCGTGACAACGAAAAACACTAAAAGCATCATCTAAATTCGACAAGCGTTCTTCTGTTGCACTATCTCGACTATCAATAAGGAAACGGTATGCAGCTAATAAGCCAGCTGGACCAATAAACTTATCAGGATTCCACCAGAACGAAGGACAAGAAGTTGAACAACATGCACATAAAATACATTCGTACAAACCATCTAAATGTTCACGCTCTTCTGGAGATTGCTTAAACTCGCCAGCAGGAGGATTCTTTTCATCAGTGATCAAATAAGGTTTCACTTTCTCATACTGAGTATAAAATTGTGTCATATCAATCACTAAATCACGTACAACTGGTAACCCAGGTAATGGACGAAGTACAATCTTACCTTTGCTAGACAGTAAATCTGACAATGGTGTAATACACGCTAATGCATTTTTACCATTTATATTTAAACCATCACTACCACAAACACCTTCACGACATGAACGGCGGAAAGATAATGATTTATCTTGTTCTTTTAATGCAATCAATGCGTCTAGCACCATCATATCTGAACCTTCAGGTATTTCTAGGCTCATGTCATGCATCGATGGTTTAGCATCTACATCTGGGTTATAACGATAAACAGAAAATGTAACTTTCATAATTTAAAACCTTCTTAGTAAACACGCGCTTTAGGTGGGAAAGCGTCACGTAGCACTGGCGCCATATTAACGTCACGTTTACACATACTTTCTGTCTCAGGATTGAAGATACTATGGTGTAACCAGTTCGCATCATCACGGTCAGGGAAATCAAAACGACTATGTGCGCCACGACTTTCTGTACGGAAGTTAGCGGCTAATGCAGTTGAAAACGCAGTTTCCATTAAGTTATCTAATTCTAAACACTCAATACGATTAGTATTAAACTCACTACTCTTATCACCTAGTTTTGCATTTTGTAAACGCTCACGTAGTATGCGTAATTCCGCAAGACCTTCGGCCATTGCAGCACCATCTCTAAACACTGAAAAGTTATTTTGCATACATTGTTGTAGATCTTTACGAATTTGATCAGGACACTCAGTACCCTCACCTTTTTCCCAACGATTGTAACGAACTAATGCAGCTTCAATATTGGCTTCTGTTGGCTCTTTAGCAGTATTCACTTTTGTTAATACACGACCAAGATGTTTACCAGCAGCTCGACCAAATACAATTAAGTCTAATAAAGAGTTACCACCTAAACGGTTTGCACCATGAACAGATACACTCGCAATTTCACCCACTGCAAATAACCCTTTCACTTCAACATCTTTACCATTTTCGTCCATTTTTAAAACTTGACCATTAACAGTAGTTGGTACGCCACCCATCATGTAATGACAAGTAGGAATAATTGGAATTGGCTCATGCACTGGATCAACGTGTGCGAATGTACGAGACAGCTCACATATACCTGGTAATTTAGACTCTAAAACATCTTTACCAAGATGGTCCAGTTTCAGTTTTATGTGTGTGCCCCAAGGTCCTTCACAACCACGACCTTCACGAATTTCAATCATGATTGAACGTGCAACAACGTCACGACCGGCTAAATCTTTAGCATTTGGTGCATAACGCTCCATGAAACGTTCGCCATCTTTATTTAAAAGATAACCACCTTCACCACGACAACCTTCGGTTACTAATACACCTGCACCAGCTATACCCGTTGGGTGGAACTGCCACATTTCCATATCTTGTACTGGCACACCAGCACGTAATGCCATACCAACACCATCACCGGTATTGATATGAGCATTCGTTGTAGAAGCATAAATACGACCCGCACCACCTGTTGCTAAAACAGTGGCTTGTGCTTTAAATACTGATACTTTACCACTTTCTATATCGATAGCCGTACAACCTACAACATCGCCATCATCATTTTTAATTAAATCAAGTGCATACCATTCAGAGAAGATGGTTGTTTTGTTTTTAACATTTTGTTGGTAAAGCGTATGCAATAAAGCATGGCCTGTACGGTCAGCGGCAGCAGCAGTACGAGCGGCTTGCTCGCCACCAAACTCTTTAGATTGACCACCAAATGGACGTTGATAAACTGATCCATCTTCAAAACGAGAAAATGGTAAGCCCATGTTTTCAAGTTCACGAACAGCGTCTGGTCCTTCTTTACACATAAACTCGATAGCATCTTGGTCACCGATAAAATCAGAACCTTTAACGGTATCGTACATGTGCCATTCCCAGTTATCTGGATGTGAATTACCAAGAGCAACGGTAATACCACCTTGAGCTGATACTGTATGAGAACGCGTTGGGAATACTTTAGTAATCAACGCACAACTTTTGCCTTCTTGCGAAATAGATAATGCCGCGCGCATACCTGCACCACCAGCACCAATAACAATCGCATCAAATTCACGAATAGGTAAACTCACCTTAAACACCCCACAAAATTACAAAACCAAAAATAACGTAAACAAACGCAACCGTTGTTAACACAAACTGTAATGTGCCACGTAAGATGGTGCATTTAACGTAATCTGTTAATACTTGCCAAATACCAATCCATGCATGCACCAACATTGCCACTAAAGCTAATAACGTGAATACTTTCGTTAAAGTTAAAGAGAAAAAGCCAGTCCAAACTTGATAAGTTAAATCTGTAGAAGCAATAAAGCCCACAAAGTATAAAATGTAGGCTAATAACACAACTGCACTCGCACGTATTAGGATGTAATCATGTACACCGCTTCGTCCAAAAGTACCTGCAACCTTTACCATACTAAAATCCCCGCTAAAACTGATAATGCAGCAGTGATAACAAAGCCCACTTTTGCACTTAATGATGCACTGTCTAATTCTTCCCAGTGTCCTAAATCTTGAATCATATGACGGATACCAAATACTGCATGGTATGCAAGGCCAGTTAGTGATCCCCAGAATATAAATTCAACAATGAACAAATCAAAATAGCTTTGCACTCGTTGAAAATCTTCAGCTGACGATAATGAACAATTTAGGAGGGTTAAGAATATTGCTAAAGCAATAAAAACGATGATCCCGGAAATACGATGCAAAATAGATGCTACTGCAGTAACGGGCATTTTAACCGTTGATAGGTCTAAATTTTTTGGTCTCTCTTTGCGCACAATTTATCTCTTTATTAATGGCCAAAAACAAGGGGTTGTTTCACAAACGCTATTGTTAGCATAATGTTAACACAATGTGACGGGCGAATGATTTTTTTTGTGATACAGGC